>NZ_JBMFKV010000067.1:0-10175 GCF_049971835.1 Pyrobaculum sp. | reverse complement strand
AGGCGCTCCACCAGGCTGAGCTACCGGGGCCTTCCCCGGAAATCTCCCACGACTTTTTAAGCTTTTTGGCATTTGCCCTGCGCGGCGCATATGGGCTGTAGGCGTGTGAGGGCTTCTGCCGCGCATACGGTGAGTAGTATCTGCTCTTTGTGTCTGCTCCACTTCTCCACGCTTTCAGATCGGCGGCTGTCCTCGCGTAGTCCGCCTTGCGCCCTCTCTCCGCGTCGGCGAGGGGAGAGTCTGGGCAACCCGGAGGCCTATCTGCGCCGGATAACAAGTGAGTTCCGCATGTTGGATCTGGTTGGAAAGGACACGGGGAGGACGGGGGCTGATAGGGCCGCCGAGGCCGAGGGGCGGCGAGTCGCCGCGCGGCTGGCCGGCGGGGGGTTGGTAGAATCGGCGCTTGCGCTGGTGGCCTGCTTGCGGTAGACCTGCACCGCCGTTTTGGGTAGACCGATAGGTTTATATTTAAGTAGACTTAGAGGGCCGTGGCTGTGGTGAGTTTTAAGGTGCGGCGCGAGGTTAAGGAGAAGATGGCTAAGTATAGGGACAGAGTGAACTGGGCCGAGGAGTTGAGGAGGTTCGTCGAGGAGCGGATCAGGCAGTTGGAGGCGGAGGAGAACATGGAGCGGGTGCTGAGGGAGCTTGAGGAGATTCCTGTCGAGGCGCCTCGGGGCTTCTCTGCCGGCTCCGTGAGGGAGGATCGTGATAGTGGTTGACGCGTCGGCTCTATCCGCCTTCCTCTTGAAGGAGCCGGGCTGGAGAACAATTTCGAGGTATATAGCCAGGTCGATTTCGGTAGATCTGGTGTTGAAGGAGGCGGCGAACGCGGTTTGGAAGGCCCATATGAGGGGCCTCGTAGATAGGGGAGGGGCCTTGAAGCTCTTGGAAATCCTCCTGTCGCTGGTTGAGAGGAATATAGAGCTGGAGCCCGAGGCGGCCTACCTCCCCGACGCGTTTAGGCTGGCGCTCGACCTCCGCATCACTGTGTACGACGCTTTGTACATAGCCCAGGCGCTGAGGCGGAAGGCCCCGTTGCTGACGCTGGACGAGAGACAGGCCGAGGCGGCCGCCAGATCGGGCGTCGACGTGATTAGCCGCGGCACGTCGCCATAGGCCCGCCGAAGTCCGTCCCAGACGGGTCCCCCGCCGTGGTAATTTATATATAGTCACCTGCATTTTGGCGTATGGCGTCGAAGCTCCTCGTAGCTGGCTTGGCCGCCGCGGCGCTTGTCTTGGTGTTGCTTGTGGCGTTGCAGCAGTACCTGTCTCCTCAGCCTTATGAAGTGAACTACAGCATTTCCTACATCTTCACGACGCCCAGCGGGAGGCAGGCGCTGGATCTCGGCTGGATGGTGGTGGGGGTGGGTCCGCAGAACTACAGCGTGGCTGTGCTGAGGTTCGGCGGTGTCGAGATACAGCTATACGATGCCACGGAGGGCGGCAAAAGCTACGAGGCTATATGCGCCATGGGCAGATGCATAGCGAACCCCAGTCGGAGCGTCGAGCTACCGGTCGACTTTAAGTCGGTCGCGGTGTCGACAGCGGGCGTCTGCAGACACCTCGGCCGCGAGGGGGCTTTAATGAAGGCAAGCGGGGTGCCCGAGCTGGGCCTCCTAGCCGAGGTGGCTAAGGCGCACGGCGTCTCTCTAAACGCGACGGCGGATGCGGAGGTGTGTGAAAGCAAGGGGGTGGTCCTCTGGCTCAGGGCCGGGTACACCTTCCGGGTAGGGGGACGGGATGTGAAGATTGAGATCGTGATGAACGCGACGAGGCTCGGCCCCTACAACGCCACCCGCCACCGCGAGGCGTTGCAGAAGGCAAAATCCGCACAGCAGAGGTGACGCCGCCAGTAGGAGGCGCCGCATAGAGGGGCGGTCGATCTAGATGGCGGGTGGAGGCGCCGCGGCAAGCCACCCGCTCTACACGTCCGTGCGCTGGACGCCCAACGCCCCGCCAGGCACATCTACGCGTACGGAGCCGACCTGCATCGACCGACGGAGGCGCGGAGTTGAGACTTCCCTACGTCTCTGTGGTTGTGTCGGGGGGCCCGGGCTACCTCCTCTTGAGGCTTCTCGGCTCTTCCCCGGTCAGCTCCTTTATCAGCTCGGCGAGCCTCGCCGCCGCCTCTACGCCCCTGGGTGTCAGCCTCAGCTCCTCGTCGCCCGTTACGAACCCCCTCTCTTTTAGATACTCCACGTATTGCTGAAAGCGGCTGTAGCTCACTCCGGACAGCAACGCCGCCTCTCTCCTGCTGTGTCCATCGGCGAGGAGGAGCAGGATTTTCGTCACGACGTAGAGGTCAGGATAGAATCTCCCTCGCCTTTTCATAAAACACCTCGGCCCTCCTCGCCAGCTCGGCGGAGCGCGCCATTAGCCTCCACGCCAGAACCAACGCCACAGCCAAAGCGCTGTAGTAGGACGCGGCCCACAGAGCCGTGTACAAAACCCAGCCTGCCGACCCCCCTAAGACGTCCCCCTTCACAACTACTATAAACTTCCCTCCCGGGGCGACGCCCCCCACGCCCCTTACGTGGAACACCACCTCGGTTACGTTGCCGACGGGGGCCGCGGTGTGGTTGCCCAGCCCCACGCCGGCCGCGGCGGACGCAGGAGCTACCTCAACCACCAGCAGAGGGGTTGTGTAGAGGTACAGCGAGGTGGTTGCGACAAATGCAAGCGCCGCGTAGGACGCGACGTATAAAACAGGAGCCGCGGCGCAGACGCCCCCGCGTCTGTGGAACAGCTCCAGCAGATCCAGCCCCCCGGCCCCCCTCCCCCCAGGGAGAAGGCCGACAACCGCGGCGGCCACCGCCGAGGCCGCCGTGACTAGAAAGACAAAGCCCCCCACGGCGCCTCCAACATAGAGGAGGAACAGGACCGGCAACAGCCACACGTGAACCAGGGTTAGGTAGAGGAGGGGAGGAGCCCACCTGCACAGACGGAAAAGCAGAGACATGGAGCGGAGAGAGGCTCTGCTTAATATCATTTTAAGCAGAAAAACAAATCGAGATGCAACTGAGAGAGTGGGTTTTGGAGGGGCATTATTGGTAGTATAGCGTCAGCGTGCCCGAATAAGTTATTGAATAGGAGTTGGGGTTGTAGACAACGGCTATGATGTTTTGAGACGGATCTAGAGAGAAGGAGGCGGAGGCTCTCTGGCCGTAGCTACATATGCCGGGTCCGCTTCCCGTTTTCAAATCTACATACCCGAGGCAGAGATAGCCCGTGGGGCTCCACGAGACGCTGAACTCTATGTTGATAAGCCCGGTGTAAGGCCCGTAGCTATCTCCAGTGCCAGGCGGTAGCGAGCCGGAGATAGGCTGTGGCGATTTTATTATGTCCGGGCTCGGCTTCTCACCGGCCTGGCTGGCGCCTTCTCCCCCGCCTCTCCTCTCGATTCTACCCTTAGACCAGACCTTGCCGCCGTCTATTACCAGAAGTGTGCCGTTGGGCAACAACCTGAATTCAACACGCCTGGCCTCGCCCCCTCTCATGACTATTTTCTTAATTATAGCAATGGGCCTTCCACCCTCTAGTACCACGGCGGAGCCGTTTGGCAACAGCCTTATCTCAACCTTCTTAACCCCCTCCTTCAGGTTCAGCGCCACTGTGTGCACACCGCCCTGGGGATCTACCATCTTCACAACACCGTTCTCATATGTGAACGTCACTTTAAACGCGCCGGCGCCTAAAGCCGCGGCCACCGCCGCGGCCGCCAATGCGGCGAGCGCCGCCAGCTTGACCATTTGGAGTTTCTGAGCCATGCCCGCCGCTGTGCCGGGGTTTATAGGCTTTGCATACTCCTGATTCGCACACAGCGGCGGAGATACAACGTAAATTACGGCAAAGAGAGCTAGGCGAGAGAGGAGGTGAGACTCAGCCGCGGCGTTGTAGGTCCTTCGGTAAACTACATGTAGAGCTGGTGACGAACTGCTAAAAGACACCTAATTTAAAGATCGCGACGAGGATCTCTCCTAGTTAAAAATGACGCTAGTGCGGCACCGGCGGCGGCCGCGACTCCGGGCTGTGGAAGAACATCCTGCGCATCCCCCGCCACAGTGGCGGTTACACGAGCCGCACATGAGCCAGCGACGACAAGAGTTGCCTTAAGTCTAGCGTCACTATGACAGACTTGTTCTCTGCGACACCGACAATGTATATGTCTTTTCCGTCTGCAACGATTCAGCGGGGTAGCGGGCGGACAGCGCCGCGCTATATGCAAATTCAAGATTCTTCCATCACAAGCAGACCCCAGGCCCGCTCTGCGTAGCCGCTGGCGTACGCCGTAGCCGTGGGTTCAGATCCTCCAGATTGGAGAGCTGTGAGAAGACCCTAGACGGCTCTCACGCCGGCTAAAAATACTAAAAACAAAATATAGAAATAAAAAATCTATCTAGTTATGACTTCCTCTAATTGTTTTGTTGCGTTTTGTATTGCTTGCATTAACAGTCCTATTGCTCTGCCGCGTATAGTAATGGCACCACCTCTATCGCCAGTCTCTAAGCTATTCTCGATATTTGTCAATTTAACACTTACGTCTAATACTACTAGCTTTGATTTGTTTACAAGAATTAATGCTGTAAACCAACATGCGTCATATTTATTTACCACGCCGCCACCAGGGCCTGACGCGAAGCCTCTACTACACATCGGCTGAAGTGCCGTAAAGACATAGCCCACAACCTTTTGGTTAGCCACCGGGTCCCAGACTAAGCCGCGGAAAATCTCTCCATTTACCAAGTAGCTCTCGGCTAGCCATGGGTGTTTCTCGACTAGTCTAGCCAAAGCGGCGCGGAGGGGCGGCGGTATTAAATTTTCGGGCGAGGTTCTATACGTCTCATTCCCCACTCTGAAGATCTTCGTCTTGTCGCTAACCACATCGCCGACAGTGGTCATGCCTCTCCACAGATCTTCAGCGTAGGTCTCCAGCTTCAGCCGGTTATCTACTGCGTATTTAAGATAAGTCGAATTTATGACAAAGGTAGAAACCTGGACATACCTACCCCGACACGCCCCGTCTAGCACCAGTGTACCAGACATGTTGACCAAGTTGCAGGTAAATACGTCTACCGTTGTGGCTACGCCCGGCGGCTCTTTGAGGAAGACGTAGATGGCGGCGGGGATGCCCGCCACCACGGCAACCGCGACGGCGGCTAAGAGATAGAACTTCCACAACTTCACGGCCCCACGAAGAAAGCTACCAGTGGCTGGTCGTACTCCACCGAGAGACGGGCAGACCCACATCTCCAGAAGCTGGCCCGCCGAGGCAGAACCGCGCATTCGGCCTAGCTAACATGGCTAGGCCACACATCCAGTCTCGCCTCATAGAGCACCACGTAGCCCCCGGCGAAGCGTCGCCCCAGTCATAAATATGTGGACAACCAACGGCTTCACGACCTAGCGTTTTTCGATCCCTTTCGTATTTTCTCTATAACCAACGTGTTTATGTATATCAAGTAGTGGAAGGCTATGTCGATGAGTATTAATGATAGTACGGCTATGGGTATCAAGAATGACATTTTAACGGCTTCAAAATATAGCAGAACGAAGTAGATAACTGCGTATTTATGACCATAGACAAGAACCTCTTTAAAACCCCCAACGCTACTCAGCGCAAGAGCTAGAACTGTAGCCATTAAGAGAAACACGGCGACGTCGTATATCCAGTCTCCACTATAGCTGTAGAGCGGGTGGGCCACGCCAAAGACATAAGCCAATAAATATGCCATAATGTGAGTAACTCTCACCACCGGGTAAAAGCCCAGATGTATGAAATGGAAAAAAAGATACTTAATTATTTGACTTTGTGTAGCCATATTTAATTTACAGTAAGCAAGTCGCGTGCTGACTCGCAACCACCAGCAGGTGGCTCATGTATACATGCGTAACTCTCTCCTGTATATGTACCGGTCACTTTTGGAGACCACGACGCAGTTATTCCGAAATTAAACGTGCCTGGTCGCCCTTGATAGTTGCACATTCCAGAATAGAAGCGCCAAGCCTTTAAGTTAGTATCATAGTAGAACTGATAGTTAGCACTGCAACCCGTTAAGCTTGATGAAATTATCTGGGGAGGTCCATTTAAATCTGGCGAGTTGTCGTACACCCTTATATCCACCGAATAACTTGCATATCCAAACAGCGTCATAACTGTTATTCCACCATTCAGATATGTGGTACTGCCCGCAGATATTGTTTTTGGATCCCACCAAAAGTAAGCCCATGCTATAAGGGTATCTGGCTCTGGTTTGCCAATTACCAATAGCCCTACATGTTTTTGATAAGCCGAGGTGGCCAGCGCAATAGTAATTACTGTCACTAATACACCTATTAATAGCGTAGTTTGGCTTAATGTCTTTTTGGACATGTCATTTTCTGGCCGCGGTTTTGGAGTCATGAGCGATATTATGCCGGGATTTATAGGCTTTGCATACTCCTGATTCGCACACAGCGGCGGAGATACAACGTAAACCACAGCTGAGGAAATTGCGCGACCGGCGTAGCAACGGACAGGTAGAGCGAGTTTTACATGATACAGACTCGCGGCGGACATCCCCCCAAGTAAGCGTATTACAAAGCGGGCCTCCCCCGGCCATTATTTCATAAGTCTTCCGCCGCTTATCGTCTGCGTCGCTTCGCAAGTTATGACAGTCTTATCACCTGGCGCCTTTCGGGGATTATCCCCGTTGCATGTCTCCTGATATCCTCTAGGCCTAGGGCCGACGTCCTCACCGCCTTGGCGGACGTAGGGGGCTCGCGATGTTAATAAGACTCTCGGAGATATCAGACTTGGTCCACGTACCTCCCCCGACAGGGCTTTACTCCTCTCTAAGCCGCCTGGGCGTCCAGCCACCTACAGCGGTATTATCGTCCAGACCTCCCTCGACGGCAGTGCCGTGTTGCATACTGCCGCCTACCTACCTGGCGCGCTGTATAGACCTCGCCTATCTACTGAAGCCGTCTAAAGGGGGCGCTGGTTGGGAGACGCAAACAACTGTGGAAAGAATGCCGTTGAATTTATCGCCTTCTTCTCCTCAGCTTTAACGCCGCCGAGGCGACTGCCGCGGCGCTTATTGCGATGGCGGCTGTGGTGGCCGCGGCTGTGTAGTTGTGCCCGCCGATGAGGAGGTCTATCCCGGTTTTTGGCCAAAATTCTGCGATTAGCGGTTGCGGGCAGAAGCCGGTTAGCTCCACGTACCTCTCCAGGAGCCTCTTGGCCGTCTTCTCGTCTGGCGGGGTGCGGTTGACATATGGGAACACGAGGTACACGGGGCCTAGGGGGCGGGATAGCTCGAAGATGTGAACTAGCCCCTCAACTCCTCTTTCAACCCTCCTGCGGGTGCCCATCTCCTCCTCCCAGCGCATTGCGGCGTTGCGGAAAGTCTCTTCAATCTGCTCGCTATTCCAGTAGGAGCCCACCGTTATGTATGCGGGTATCCCTTTCCCAACCTCCCCTTCCATCTGCCGCAGTGCCTTAAGCGCCTCGGTTAAATTCGTCGTCCAGATCCTCACGGAGGGCCCATCTCTATACACCGCCACCAGCACATCCCCCGTCCTCCTCGTCGCCGAGGTTATAAAAGCCACCTTTGCGCTCTCCCCGCGCCCAGCCGCCTCCTTCAGCCTCTCCTTCGCCTCCTCTACCCTCTCGTACACAGCCACTCCCAGCCTCTCGCCGACTTTCCTAACCAGCTCCGTGCGGTTAGACGCGCTTACGGCCACACGCAGGCGATCCGAGGCGACGATGTCGTAAATCACCACCTCTATTTCCAAGTCGCCACCTGGCAACTTAAGGAGGGCGTCGAGGAGCTTGTTGAAATCGATATCCGCGGCCGGCTTCGGTGGCGGAAGCTGGAGCCTACCGTAGGCAAGCATCGGAGTGGAGTCGTTAAAAGACCTAGCAACGTAGACGTAGGCGTCGCAGTTGCCCAGCTTGAAGACGTAGGTGGGCTTGAAGTGGTCTATCAACCCGGTCAAGTTGAACACGGTGTAGTTGTCCACCTGATACCACACGGAGCCCAGCGCAACCGCGGAAAGCACAACGGCGGCTAAAGCTGTCATTTTCAAGACTTGATGAGACTCCATAAAACACAGCTGTGCCGGGACATATATCCCTTATGTACTCATAGTCTGCGGATAGCGGCGGAGGTACAACGTAAAAAAACGGAGTGAGCGATGTGAATCTCGAACGCCGGGTGCGCCGTCTGCAGAAACCCACCCGCGGCGCCCTAGAGCTTATGGACCTGGTTTCAGATATTTGAAAATGGCGGGGCCGCCGTTAAGCGCCTACGCGATTCTCGCCGAGCCCTCTTGAATTTCGTAAACTGCGGCTGTCGGTTGAATCGAAAAAAGAAATTTAGTTATATGACATAGTGGGGGTGCGCGTTAAGCGGCGGCGCTGTGCGGCTCTCCAACCGAGCCAAGCGTTGCCCTCTTTATTATCATCAAGATTACAGCGGCGGCTACAGTTATGGCTATGGGAAGCCATGTGGTGTTTATGTTGTTAGCTGGCGCGGCGTCCTGCTCCCCCCGCCTATCTGGCAGGTCGGCGTTCATCAACACATTGTCGGCGTACATCAGCACATCGTGGGTAAAGAGGGGGAGGTCCATCTCGCCGACGTATATCACAGAGGGCGTGCAGTTGAGTATCTTAACTGCGTTTAGCAACGCCTCCCGCACGCCGTCTATAGACATATTCGAGCCTTTAATAGCGGCGAAGCGGACGGCGGGAATTCCGAAGTACGCATCTCTAGCCGCGGCCGACTCAGGCATTAACACCGGCGCCCATACAAAATACGGAAGCACATCAGCCAGCTCTTTGTCAGAAGCCTTTTCTAGAGGCTTCCCCAAC
The DNA here is from genome assembly GCF_049971835.1 of Pyrobaculum sp. Classification (NCBI taxonomy): domain Archaea; kingdom Thermoproteati; phylum Thermoproteota; class Thermoprotei; order Thermoproteales; family Thermoproteaceae; genus Pyrobaculum; species Pyrobaculum sp. The sequence continues at coordinate 1,324 of NZ_JBMFKV010000067.1, read as the reverse complement.
CTAGCCTCCACCAGCCTCCTCACGGCTAGGCGCAACGTCTCGTTGTCGAGCTCCCCACGGAGGCTACGCACGCCATCGCGTATTCTTTTAAGATCCATAGCGCCTAGGGCCGAGTCGTTGCCCATAAGCCAGCTCCTAAAAGCCCTGGCCTTTTCAAACATAGCCTTTTGCATATACTCATACGCCTTTTTCCACTCTGGGTGTTTTTCAAGTTCTCTAAGAAGCTTGACTTCAACACTCACGTCTATCTCCGTGATGTTCCAGGGCAACACTATCACAACAGCCTTTACGCCTCCCACCTGGCGGGCGAATTCAGTTACGTTAAGCGGCGAGGCGGCGACAAAGCCGGCGGGGGGCGAGTAGCTTAATACGCCCACCATATACACCCTGCCCCCAGCCACCTCAGCCACGGTTCTTAGAGTAGACGCAATATAGAGCGAGGCTTTGGGATTTGTTAAATTCGGCGTAATGCCGATGAGGTTTGTCAACATTTTGTCCGTTTCTGAATGCACCTCTCGCACCTCAATTACCGGACAGACTGCCTGCAGGGGCGTAAAGCACCAGCACATTACCCACCCGCGCTTGGCTGAAGTCCTCTGGAAACTTAACCACAGTACCGGCTAGAGTAAGCGCGGCAAACAGCATGAACAAAGTCAGCGACCTCGTCGTAGGGGGTCGGAAATTCTGATCTCTATTTGCATTCGGTAAACACCGCTGTCACTGCCGCAGGCGCCGCTGGTCTGGGTTTTAGGTTTTGGAGCCACACCCGCCGTTGTGCCAAGCCATTTAATCCCCGCGTACTCAAAGTCAATACGTAACGACGGAGATATAACGTAAAACATGGCGCAGTGGATACGGCAATAGATATGGCGGAGTTTTGCTTACGCAACTCTTCAGAGTAGGTTACATCTCCCCCGGCTATGTCTGAGATCTCCTAACCAGCCACACGTCTGTATGTCATTCACAGTCATTTTCTCATGATTAGGCGTCTCTAGCGCCGAATTTAGACATGTAGCCACGTTGCGTATAGATTCACTTCACAACAGACCTCCACGATCCACAGAGCTCCGTAGCGAGAGGCCTCTGCGAACACTCGGCGCAATGCACGCCATCGGCGCATTCATAAGCTAATTCTGCCACGGTAGCTTAATCAGTTTTATTGCTTGTTAGGGAACTTCGGCTACGCATTAAAGTGTCTGAAGTACACTCCAAGAGCTGTTTTTCATACTCACCATTCTCCACTTCCAAAACACTCGGCGGCACTGTTTACTTGTTTATTCCGTCTCACCTCCGCCCTCTGCACTGGCGTATTGACCCTCCACCC
>NZ_JBMFKV010000066.1:0-10184 GCF_049971835.1 Pyrobaculum sp. | reverse complement strand
CGCGCAGGTCCCCACGATCCTAAACGGCGGCTTGCCGATGGAAACGCCGGCGAGATCGGCCGCTATGTTGCTCACAACCCACGGCGCGTAGCTGTGTAGAATTGTCCCAGCCATCCCCACGGGGACGTTAGGCGCCGCGACGTCGCCGACAACGTACACGTCATCGTACTTCTCACTTCTAAAATCGCCGTTTGGCGGACTCCTCGGCGCGGCCCAGCCGTTCTTAACGAGGTCGCTCCCCAGCACGGGGTCGGGCGCCTTGTGCGGCGGCACAATAAACGCCGCGTCGAACTTAACCCTCTCGCCAGTCGTGGTCTCCAGCTCGTTCTTCCCAAGACTCTTAATCGCCTGCGTCTGCCCCACCCCTATGTACTCAATGCCTAACTGCTGTAAGAAGCCGGAGATCCACCTAGTTGCCACGGGGCCGAAGCTCTCGAAGGGCCGCTTCAGCGGGTGCACCACTGATCTTCACCTTGTCTCTCAACCCCCTGGTGAGGTAGTAGAAGTGTGTCAACATCGCCAGCTCAATCGGCGCCGGTGGGCATCTATAAGGCAGTGAGTAGACTCCGATCACCACGTGGCCCTGTTTTAAACTGCTCAGCGCCTCGGCCACCTTAAGCGAGGGCTCCAACTCCCATGTATGGGGAAAGCCCGTGTCCACAGTCACCGCTCCCAGCGCAACGACGAGGATGTCATAGGTGAAGTCTCCCGCGGTTGTCGACACCTTTCTATTTGCGGCGTCTATTTTCGTCACTCTTGCCTTTACGAAGTTTATACCACGGCGCTTAAGGTATTCCAGCGGCACACTTATCTGCTCCGGCTTTCTGTAGCCAAACGCCACGTAAAGATACGAGGGGCGAACTCGGTCCTATCCTTTATATCGATGACCATGATCTCCACCTCCTCCGGCTTAAATAACTCCCTAACCTCTTTAGAAATCACTAAGCCGCCGGTGCCGCCGCCCAGAACCAGTATTTTTTTGGCATAAAACGCGTTTCATTGGTATATTTAAGTATTGGTAAAATTCCGTACATAGTTGTATACAGAAAAAAGAACATAGTTCGGAAAAACAACCTCTTCTACACTTCTTGTGAGAAATCAATATGAAGACTTTCCTTAAAGGCTTTTAATAAGTCATATTACTAATAAAATTTAAGATACTGTTCTATATACAAAAAATATAATTTTTATTTAGTTTTTGAGGCAGTTTACTTAAAAATATATAAAGTTTTAGGTTTCTCGCCTGGCTTTAGAGGTAGAAGCAATACGCCGAGTATTAACAATGCTATGTACACCAACACCGACCCGGTGAATATCATCATCTCAAACTCTGTAGGCGCATAGTGGACGTGGCCGGCCTCTCCAAGATAACTCTGGATAAAGGCTATCTGTGGGTAGATTAGCAAGTTGTATTTACTCACAAACCCAGCCACCACGAGCAACAACGTAGCTAAAATGAGTAAGGCCATGTTCTTTCTATAGTAGGCCACTATAGCCACTATAAACGGCAAGACTAGTAACAGAAATACATCAAATACGTAAAAGGTAGGCGTAGACACTATTTCTCTGTAGGCTTCCCAACTGGCTGGGTTGTAATACGAGTTAATCACCATCCACCCCTTTACGAATGCTAAAATTGGTAAAGAAATCATTAATATCCTAGAATAGTACCACGCAGTGAATTCCCGTACGCCTAAGCTACGTGCAAAAAGCGATACGAATAAAGCCTGGCCAGCGGCGCCTATTGCTATAGCGCTGATAATGAAGTAAACAGCCATGTGCGGCCCGTACCACGCAGGTATAGCCATGACGTCGCCAAATACCTGGCCTAGGTTGCTGAAGACTAGCACGGAGGCGATTAATACAGCTAGGGCAATGACGAGCTCAAGCGATTTCATCATTTTTAGTTTTTCACTTACTTCACCACGTATAAAGTATATTAATTCAACTAGTAGGAGAAGTCCCTCTATCATGTATAGTAAGGCCATCCATGCAATTGCTGAACGAGGCTGGAAGAACAGCGAGAAGCCCTCCTTGGTATGGATAAACATACTCATCGCGGCAAGCGGTCCTTTTGACAAGTCCATTAATATCATAATCCACGCCGGGATAAGTGATGCCAGTGAGAAGAACACGCCCAACTTAATGATCTTCTCATACTCTTCGTTGGGCCCCTTATACCCAAATACTGTGTAAATCGAATTCACAATACACGAGCCCGTGGCTACTAAAGCAAAATAGACATATCCAGGCACCAGTAGGCCCCAGGGGATGACCTCGGCATGTCTATGTTCACTACCCTGCCAGATCAGCACAGCTCCCGCCGCGATTAAAACCACTGCGAGGCCCGCCAAACCCCACCTCATATTCCTGCTCATAGCCCCACGTAGTATACCAACCCTCCCCATTTATTAGCCGGCTTAGCTACGCCCCTACGCACCAAGTCAGCCACCTCGTCGTTGGGATCGTCTAAATCGCCTACCATCCGAGACTTTGTAGGACATACCTCTACACATGCAGGCGTCCATATCTTGCCATCTCCCTTATATCTGTGGTAACAGAAGGTACACTTATCAACGGCGTCTGCTCTAAAGGCCCATTTATTAGGTACAGGCGGTTTAAATATCACCCCGCCGTATTTAGCCCCCTCGGCCGCCTCCCTCACTAGCGGCTCCTCCATAGCTTTTTCAGCGGTTTTAACCAGCGGCCCGTATCTCATGCCGTATGGACATGCCACGACGCAGTAGCGGCAACCGATACACAGATCTTTGTCTACCAACACAATTCCCTCCTTGGTCTTGTAAGAGGCGCCGGTTGGACACGCCGTGACACAGGGCGAGTTCTCACAGTGGTAACATAGATATGATATATACTCCCTAGACGGCGTGGGATCCTCCTTCTCCCTCCACTCTACCCACGTCCTAAGCCAAACAGTCTGAGGCCTGCCGATGTCTGCAGTCCGTGCGGCGGTGAACACCTGGCCGTTCTCCTGCACACAAGCGGCTACGCACGCGCGGCAACCGACGCACTTATTAAGATCAATGACAAATACCGGCCTCATAGCCTCTCCACTTTACTCACTTCTACTACTGTATTGCCCATGGCCCCCGGCGTGCCGAGCTTCCCCGCCAGCATAGGTCCTAGGTAGTTGTCGTCGCTGTAGCCAGACCTCAACCCCGCCAGCTTCGCCGCCTTCACCCTCAGCCTGCCCCGGGGCACCAGCCAGTAGTGGTAGATGGCTATCACATCCGGCCTCACCATCTTCGTCACCCTCACCCTAAACCTAGCCGTCGGCACCTCGGCGACGCCCACTGCCTTCAACTGCTCCAACACCTTGGGGGCCGCGGGCTTGAGCTCAACCACATCGCCGTCCCCAACCCCCAGCTTAGCCGCGGTGTCCGGGTGGATCCACGCAGTCAGCAACTCGTCCGGCGTTAACGTGTCAAGGAGGAGGTTGTTCTCCGTGGCGCTGTGAGTTTGAGTGAACGGGCCGTGGCGGTATAGGAACAGAAGCCTCTTAGGCGGGTCGGGGGGCACGAGGCCGTTGATCTCCACGTCTGGCGTCGGCGGGCCGGTGGCCCACATGTACTCCGGCCTAGCCATCCCGGCGTACAGCGGCACAGGCGAGAAGAGGGGATCCACGCCGCTTTTAGTGCCCTCCAGATCGGAGGGGTCGATTGAAGTGGCTGGTTTTCCGAATACCCTCTTCACGTCGTAAGCCAGGTTTATGCTGTAGATCTCCACCTTGCCGCTCGGCGTGGGAAGCGGCGCAAGGCCTTGCGTCAGGGGAGAGTTGTAGTGTATCTGCCTCCAAAGCCACTGCTCCTTATCTACGCTGTACTGCACCGGCTTGAACACGTGGACCTTCACCTTCACCTCCTTGCCGAGGGCTTGGCTCCACCGCTCGTCTACTACAGTCTCGACGCGGCCGGTGGGGACCAGCACCATCCAGCCCCCCATCTTGTACAAGTCGTCCACCGTGGGGGCCCTCACCTGGCCGTTTTCGTCCACAATCCTAATACGCCTAAAAGTGGCGTTGATAAACGTCTTTAGGTTGGGTATCGGGAAGATGCCGTCCTCAGTGATCATACCCACAGGCATGTTCTGAGACCAGTCGGTGCCGTCTCTAGCCTTGACCCCCATCTGCTGAAGCCTCCGAGCTACCATCACCAGAACCTCGAATATCGTGCGGCCGTCCCTAGACCTGAACTGCTTGTCCAGCTCCCCCGGCTTCCCGCCCTGCTCAAGCTTCTTCATATACTCCTCGTAGTACCACGGGAACCTCACGGAGATGGCGGGGAACGGCGAGAAGGGCCCGGGCAGGGCCAAATCCATGCGCTCTAGGTATGGAAGATCGGGGAGTATCAAGTCGGCGAATGCGGATGTATCGCTGAACTGTATATCGTGTACAATTACTAAATCCAGCTCTCTGAAAATCGCCTCGACGAGTTTGCTGTTGCCGATCTGCGGGATAGGGTTAGAGCCGGTGATAAACACCACCTTTGTCTTAAACGGCTTCCCATGGACAACGCTCTCGTACAGCGCCTGCACCGTGTCGTAGGAGTAGAGGTAGCCCTCTTTCTCCGCCTCCACCGCCCACTCCTCCGCCAGTGATGGCACCGGCGGGGCGCCGCGGTCAGAGGGGCCGGGCAGAGGCGGGGCGACTGGAATCACGTAGATAGCCGGGAGGTTGGCAGGCACGTATTCGCTGAAGGTGAGGCCTCGGATTGTCTTGTAGGGAACGTCCTTCTTAGTGTACTTCAGCACCTTGGTGTAGACGTCCGCGTACGGCATGATTAGGTGCGTCAAGAGGAAGAGACCCCCCGGCTGCTGGATGCGGCCCAGAAGGGCCATCAAGATGCCGACTGCGCGCCATGTCTGCGGCGAGTTGCTGTAGCGGGGGTCGTGCCACCCGATAGGGGCGACGGCTCTGTACCTCGCCACTATCTCCGCCGCCCTTCTGAGGTCGTTGACATTTACATCAGCCTCCCTCGCCGCGGCCTCCATGTAGTCGCCAACCCCGTGCTTCTTGGCGAGGGCTGAGAGGTTGGCGTCTACCCACTCCTTGAGTATCGTCAACGCGGTCCTCGCCCTCGCCACGCCGCCGTCCTTCAGCTGGACCTCGTACTGCCCAAAGAGGGCGGGCCTCTTGGCCGCGTTGTCGGGGGCGGGGGCGCCAGCGGCGGAGTCCTACACAACGTAGGCGAAGTCCTTGGGCTCAGACAGGCCGTACTTATCCCAAGCCACCTCCGAGGCCAGGAGGGGCAGTCCGTCTTCCTTTATGAGAAACGGCGCGTTGGTAAACCTAGCCAGATACTGCTCGATGTAGTAGCCGTTGTCAAGGACATATTTAATGAATGCTAGCAACACCGCCAGGTCTGTGCCTGGCTTAACCGGTAGCCACACCGTGGCGTAGCTGGCCGTCTCGTCGAAGACGGGGCTGAGCACCACCAGCTTCGCCCCCCTCTTCACCGCCTCCATGAAGCGCCACGTCTCCGTCACCACCCCCGCGCCGATTACGTTTCTCCTAACTACGAGAATTGCCTCCGCCTCGGAGTAGTCGACACATACAGTGTGGGCTTGGTGGCCGTGGCCCCATGTTAGCCAGTGCCCCAGGTAGCGGGGGTATGTACAGTAGGGGTTGTCGAAGGTTATCATGCCGCCCCCGTAGGCGTCGGCGAAGCGGGAGATGGGCACCCCGGCCCTCATAGACGCAACGGGACCCCACGCGCCGAAGAGGAAGGTGAAGGCGCGGCGCTCGTTGTTGTCGGCCAGCTCCTTTAGCTTCTTGGCAATTATCTCAATAGCGGTGTTCCAGTCCACCTCAACCATGTCGTCGTACCTCCCCCTCGACTGAGACAGTTGCCTCTTCGCCTCCTCCCAGCTGATCTTGCCCTGTACCCAATCTACAAGCGCCTTCCTCGCCATGGGCTTCTTCACGGCGTCTGGGTTAAGCCAGGCGTTGAATGTGCCGGAGGCCCCCCGGGGACATATCCCCAAGGCGCTGGTTGGGGCGTTGGTATTTGGCCTTATTCTCACCGGCTTGCCGTCCACCACGTCGATGTAGATTGCGCACTGCGCCATACACATACCACAGATAGAGGGGATAGACGCCACGGAGACGCCGGCCCTAAGCGCCTCGCCTGCGGTAGCCTTAAGCAGAAGGCCAGAGGCGCCTGCAACAATACCTATTGTGACCCCGGCCTTAATCGCATCTCTTCTAGAGATAGACATGCGTCTACACGACTTGTTATGCATTTAACTCTTGTTATAAAACTTGGTCATGCTGTGTACAAGATTTATAACTTGTGTACCTTCAGTCGCAGACAACCTTGAGGATTTCTTGACTCTCCTCGCATCTACACCCCATGCCGGTCAGCAACCCCCGCACAGTGTCGCGGAGCTGGGGATCGTTAATCCTAAAAACGCCGGGGGCAATCCTGTAGACGCCCATCGCCTGGGGCCCCACCCTCGTCAATACTTCTAGGAACTCCTGCGGGGTGTAGTACGCCTTGAGCAGAGCGCCTGCGTTTAGCCCAACTTCGTAGCCCCCCCTTCCGATCCCCACCGATCTGGCTATTCGACATATATGAATCATATCTATGGGGTCGACGCCGTGATCAACGGCGTCTATAACCGCTTTCAAAGCCGCGGATATTACGTCAGAGGGCTTGCGTCCCATTTTCCGTACCTTCTGCGAAAAAGTGTCGGCAAGAGATCTCTCCACTGCTAGTCTTGCATATTTGTTAACCATGTACAGAACTGTACAGTGGATATAAATATTGTCAACACGTGACCTCTGCGGTGATCGTAGAGTCCCCGTAGGAAATCTTCACCACACACCCAAACTGCTTTACAGCCTCCTCGGCGAAGTAGCCCAGGCACTTCACAGAGAAGGACCCCGCCGAGGTGAAGACAATACGCCACGTGTCGCCGCCCCGGCCGAGGGAGAGCCTAGCCACCGGCAACATTGAGAGAAGCTGGGTAGCCACCGACATAAACTCGCCGAAGCTCTTAAACTCCCCCGCAACGGTTTTGCCGAACTTAGCCCCCACCTCCCTGAGGAAGGCCTCTACCTCAGGATCTTCGCAAATCCCCCACTTCTTAGCCACCAGCTCTAGGTAGGACAGTGGGACGGGCACCGCGTCGAACGCCATAATTTTCTCCATCAGCCTCCACATCTCTATAGCTCTGGTTGGAGTAATGCCGCGTTTTAAAAGCTCTAGAGCCAGCTTCAAGGAATCAGAGGCTAGTCTCAACACGGAAAATCCCTGCGACTTGGCCACTGTTGACAGCTCCTTAGCTACCTCACCCTCCACAGGCACTGTAGATCTAGACATAGGCCTTATACACCTCCTCACCTATTTAATTTTATATACCTTTTCAAGAATTGAAATAAGTTTCTCAGCCTCATCAGGTTTTTCAAGCGCCATGTACTTCGTGTAGTTGATAAGTAGGAGAATGCTCTTCTTAACGGCGCTTAAGGCGGCGGTCTTCGCAAGCCCCTCGCTGGCCCCCTCGCCCTCTTCCTCGGCGATCTTAACCCAGTAGGACAGTAGCCCAGCCCACCTCTCCTCAACCCAACGCTTCCTCAGAAACACTTCAAGCGACTGTAGCTCCTCTTCCACAATCCTCTCCGCCTTCTCCACCTCTGCAACGCGGCCCTTGTTGTGCTCCTCGGCAAGGAAAACATTCACAACTCTTACAGGGCTGTAAAAAGAGGAGTAGAGAAGCGCCAGCGAAATCAAGACGCCCACTATATTAGGTATATAGTATTACAGGATATAAATCGCCCTCCAACCTCTAGACGGCTAAGTCCGATATGAAGATCAACGCCCAACTCCGCTTCTCTCTAGGTTTAGCATCCCCCACAGTGCACACCAGAACTGGCTATCTTTATACCCGGAGCCGCCTAATGGAGCATAGTGAAGCAGATCTATCTCTTATTAACTCGCCTATGGCCGCGGTAGTCTAACTTGAGTCAGCCAGCCACGTGCTAGCTCTGCTTTGTCACCTCTCTGCGCTCCATCTCTCTCCTCGTCAGGAGGCCTTGGATTATCGCGATGTACATCCTTAGCTTGGGGTAGTAGTCGAGGAGGTCCTCCCTCCCCGTGGCCTCATACTCCTTATATATGGCCTCCGCTATTTTCTCTAGCTCAGCTACGTCGTCCCAGGTATAGTCTTTTATCTCTTTTCTCAACAGCTTCAACAGCTTTTCTCTAATCTCTTCTGTGTAGTACTTAGACCTGGCGACGGGGATTAAAGCATCCAGCGCGCCGCGTAGAAGCACAGCCTCTGGCTCGGCCACCAGCCCCTTGGCGCTTAGGAAGCGGATAAGCGTGTCGCTGTAGCTGTAAAAGGCCCTGGCCAGCGACTTGATCTGGCCACTAAGCTCAGTCCTTACAGACTCGATCTTGTTATCAAGTTTTTCAACCCATCTTTCCAATTTTTCAATTCTTTTATCAAGAATATGATACAACACAACTATGACAATTGCCACTAAGGGGGCCTGGGCGATAAGCGAACTTAGCACAACGCCTATATCAATCACGTGTAGATCAGACAGCTATACTTATAAACGTTTTTACCACCTCGTAGAACGCAATAACTCAGCCCAGTTGTCAGTAATGATGTCTTAACGCGTCCGAACCCCAGCCATAATATATAGAGCGCATTCTGCTTACATTTTTAAACTTGTGAGTCGTTTTTTATGTGGGCCTCGTCTATGTGGATTTAGTAGTTAAGCATGGGGGGCGCAGTAAATGGGTTAGAGCCCTTGTCGACTCCGGGGCGACCTACACAGTCCTCAGGAAAGACGTTTGGGAAGAGCTGGGCCTCAGGCCGATGGGCGAAATGGAGTTTGTCCTAGCGGACGGCACCGTGGTGAAGAGGGCGGTGTCTGAGGCCTTGATCGAGCTTCCGGGCTACGGCGAGAGGCACTCCCCCGTCGTGCTGGGGGAGAGCGAGGACGAGAATATCCTCGGCGTCGTGACGCTGGAGATCTTCGGGCTGGTGCTCGACCCCTTTAGGAGAGAGCTTAGGCCTATAAGGGCCTTGATGAAGTAAAAAAAAGGATTATTTCTTGGGCTTAACCGGAGGCGGGCCTAGGAACGCGCCGGCCGGCTTCCCCCACATCTCGGCCAGGACTTGGGCAAAGGCGGCATACCAGGCGGCTAACGCGGTCAGTATGCCCACATAGCCCCCGGCCACCGTGGCGCCTGCGGCTAGGAGGAAGAAGGTGATCCACAAGAGGAGGAACACGACGAACAGAGCCGCGTTGGTCCTAAACGTGCCTATCCACATGACGAAGGTAAATATGCCGAAGGCCCACAACACTATGGGGACGTACGGCAGAGACTGCGGGAAGAAGGCCACCGTGAGGTAGAACCACTCCCAGAAGGCGCCGTATGTGAAGAAGGCTACGTAGCCGAATGTATTGCCCTTGAAGTACTCCAAAATACCAGCGACGAGTTGCGCCAGGCCTCCGTAGAACGCGGCTAAGCCGAGCACTACAGGCACGCCCTGCCCGCTGAGGAGGCCTGCGTTGAAGCTACTCAACACAAGCGTCGTCAACGCGAAGCCCGAGAGACCTAGAGGCGCCGGATTTGCCGTACTTCCGTTTGCCATAGACTTAAGATATCTCGGATTTTTAAGTATTGATACCAAAGAAATCCCCTTTAATAAAGTAAAAAATATTCTTTACAAAAATTTATTTTATTATGATACTTCCTTTTTTAACTCCTCATACGCCGTCTTCGCCTCCTCCACCGACGTCTCGTCCTCTAACGTGGTGACGTCGCCGAGGGGCGCCCCTGTGGCCACCGCCTTCAATAGGCGGCGCATGATCTTGCCGGAGCGGGTCTTCGGCAACTTGGTGACGAAGAATATCTGGGCCGGCTCGGCGATGGGGCCGATGGTCTTGCGGACGTGCTCCCTCAGCTCCTTCCTCAACTCGTCGTTAGGCAACACCCCCTGCTTCAACACCACATAGGCAATAGGCACCTCACCCTTGATGGCGTCAGGTATCCCTACCACCGCTGCCTCAGCCACCGTGGGGTGCGATATGAGCGCCGACTCCAGCTCGTAGGTGCCCAGCCTGTGGCCGGCGACTTTAAACACCTCGTCAGCCCTCCCCAGCACCCAGATGTAACCGTCCTGGTCCTTTATGGCGTAGTCGCCGGCGT
>NZ_JBMFKV010000065.1:0-10337 GCF_049971835.1 Pyrobaculum sp. | reverse complement strand
GCTTGTACCTCAACCTCCACCTCTGGCGGGCTCTGGCTGGCATCTACCTTTGTGTAGATCTCCCGTGTGGGGGTGCCGAGGGTTTTGCCCTCCTTGAGGGCCCAGAACAGCAGGGTGGCGTATGCGTTGTCTACCTTCTCCGCGCTTCCGCTGAATTTGGTAGAGGCCATCTTAGCCGCCGGCAGGGTCTTGTCGCCGTTGGGGTTTGGGGTGAAGATTTCCACAACCATCTCGTGCTCCTCCTTGCCGTGGAACACCAGGATGGTGTTGGGCTTCAAGTCGCCGGTCAGCGCGGCTCTGTTAGGCACCTTCTTCACGACGCCGAAGCCCCTAACCTCCTGTACCTCCTTTACCTCTACCTTAGACATGGCGCGGATCTTCTACATGGTATATTAATTTATTGCTCTTTAAACCAGCTGTGGTTGCCAACGTGGCAAGCGCTCCTAAGCCGGAGGAGGCCGCCCGCCTCATAAACTCTGGGAAGAGGCGGGGTGTCGTGGTTGTGGTGGGGATCTGCGAGGTGTCATACACGGGGAGGGCCGCGGCGGCGCTGGGGCCTGGGCGCCGCCTCCTAATTTTAAAGAGAGACGGGACTTTGTTGTTACACGAGGCTGAGAAGGCCCAGCCGAAGATTTGGAACCCGCCTGGTAGCTCCACTGCGGCCTACGTGGAGGGAGGCGTGCTCGTGGTGAAGAGCGTCAGATCTAGGCCTTTTGAGACTGTGCGGGTGGTGTTTCGTCAGGTGGATTTCGCGGCGGCATTCGACGTGGGGACGTCGGAGCTCGCCCTCGTCGGGACAGAAAGCGACGTGGTGGAGGCCTTGGTGAGGAACCCCTCTATAATTGAGGAGGGGCTGGAGGTGTTGGGGGTCGAGGTGCCGACGGACGTCGGCCACATAGATATCCTAGCCCGGGACAGAAGCGGCAGGTATGTAATTATCGAGGTGAAGAGAGACGTAGCTACGCATGACGCGGTTTTCCAATTGGCGAGGTATGTAGAGCTCTACAGGAGGAAGGGCCACGAGGTGAGGGGGGTTTTAGTGGCCAGCGACATCTCCTCCACAGCGCTTGAATATTTAAAAAGATATGACTTGGTATTTGTAAAGGTCAATCCGAGAGAGTTGACAGTATCAACAAATAAAAATACACTAAGTTCCAAGTAAGCTGTTGAACTTGTAAAGCAGAGGATTCTAGGAGTAGTCTTGTTCATAATTATTGAGGCGTAATTTTCTGTATAGTTTTGATATCTAGTTTAATTGATTTCTTAACAAATTTTACATAGGTATAATTAGGTTGTTTCATGGAGTTCAGGTAATATGTTAAAATTCTCAAGCGATTTTTAAATACGTATACGTATACGTACGTGTTTAGAGTGATGGTTAACCGGGAGAGGGGTAGGATTCTCGTGACGGGGAAGGAGAAAGATCTCGGGTTGCTGGACGAGGGGTGGGAGCTTGTCTACGAGTCGTTTGACTGGGAGGACGCTTTTGAATACGCTATGGAGATAGCAGACGACGAGATTGTTGAGTGGTACTACGATGAAGAAGTCAAAAAGAAATTTGTAAAAGGCTTATCTATAGCTACGTAGAATTTCGGTTATAATATACGCCGCTCTAAGCGCCATCTCGCGGGGGATAACTAGCGGCGGCGCTATCCTCACGGTGGAGAGGCCAGCCCCGATGACAGCCACGCCACGTTTAAACGCCTTTAAGAGAACCTCGTCGAGATACTTAGCGGGCCTCCTCTTCTCGTCTAGGAGCTCGACGCCTATCATCAAGCCTAGGCCTCTCACGTCGTGTCTATCCCCCACCTCCTCCAAAAAGAATTTTTTCAACTCCTCCCCCAGCGCCTCGGCGTGTTGCATAAGCCCCTCCTCTTCGATAACCTCTATCGAGGCGAGGGCCGCGGCGGCCGCCACGGGGTTGCCGCCGAAGGTGTTGGCGTGGGACCCCCGGGGGAGAGACATAACCTCAGCCCTCCCAACTATGGCTCCGAGGGGGAGCCCCGCAGCTATTGCCTTAGCCGTCGCCACTAGGTCCGGCTCCACGCCGAAGTGCTCCACGGCGAACCACCTCCCCGTCCTGCCGAATCCCGTCTGCACCTCGTCGACGGCGAAGAGGATGCCGTGTTCCTGGGTGAGTTTCCTAAGCCCCCTTATGAAGTTTCTGGGGGGCACCACGTAGCCCCCCTCGCCCTGCACCGGCTCGATAATCACCAGCGAAACCTCAGAGGGGTCCACCAGCCTCTTAAATACCCAGTCTTCTAGAAACGCCAGGGCGTATTCGCCGCACTCCTCTGGGGTGGAGGCCTTGAAGGGGCAGTGCACCGGGTGTGGATAGGGCACGTGTATCACTCCGGGGACCAGCGGCGAGAAGTGCCGCCGGTGCACCGGCTTAGAGGCTGAGAGGCTCATAGAGCCGTAGGTCCTCCCGTGGAAGGCCCCCATAAAGGCGATTACATACGGCCTCTGCCCCTTGAAGTACCCCCTGGCGATTTTCAAAACCCCCTCCACCGACTCGGTGCCGCTGTTTGTGAAAAACACCCTCTTACTACCCGATATGGGGGCTATTGAGGCGAGCTTCTCCGCCAGCTTAACCGCCACCTCGTAGTAGAAGTCTGTGAGGGAGTAGTGGAGGAAGAGCTCCGCCTGCCTCTTGACGGCCTCCACGACCTTGGGGTGGGAGTGCCCCACGTTGGCGACGGCGATGCCGGCGTTGAGGTCTATGTATAGGTTGCCGTCCACGTCCTCCACCACGGGGCCGTAGCCCCTCGCGACGACGAGGGGGTACCACCTCGTGAACGACTGCATTATTAGCTCCTCGTCTCGTCTGACGACCTCCAGCGCCCTGGGGCCGGGGGGCTCCACTACTATACGAGGCACCTCCTCAGGGTTGATGGGCCAGTGCCATTTAGGCATAAATAAGCTAAATTCATCTATATATAAAGACTCACACTTAAAACCCAGAGGGCCGGGGGGCGTGGTGATGAGGGCTGGGTTTCCGAAATGTGGCGACTTAGGAGCCAGCTGATCCGAGCTCCTGCCTAATTTCGTTGAAATAGCTCTGGTAGCCCACCTCCTCTATCTTCCTAATCACGTTCTCATCCCCCTCCAGGACTACGCGGCCTTCGGCCATTACATATACCCTCGTCGGCTTTATGAATTTCAACACCCTGGCGTAGTGAGTGGAGAGCAGAATGCCGCTCCCCGAGGCGGCCAGCCTAGTCACAGCCCTGCCAACAGCCGCTATGCCGTCTATATCAAGGCCGCTGTCCGGCTCGTCGAGAACCGCGAATTTGGGGGAGATGAGGAGGGCTTGCAACACCTCAGCCCTCTTGAACTCCCCCCCGCTGAAGCCTGCCCCCACCCCTCTGTTGAAGACCTCCGGCTTAAGCCCCAGCTCCGCCGCCAGCCTCTGGGCCTGCGCCAGCACCTGGGGGTTGGGGTCCGTGAGCTTCTTGCCGGCTCTTATGTTCATCATGGCTTGTAGAAGGAAGGCGAATCTAACCTCGGGCACGGCCACGGGGGACTGGAACCCCACGAATATGCCTCGGGCGAACCGCTCCTCTGGGGGTAGCTCTTTTATAGATTCGCCGTCTAGTAGAATGTCGCCGTCTAGGACCTCGTATCTCGGGTTGCCCGCAATTGTCTGGAATAGTGTCGATTTGCCGCTGCCGTTGGGCCCCATCAACACCACCACCTCGCCCGTGGCGACTGACAGCGACACTCCCTTGAGGATCTCCCTGCCGCCCACCGCCACTCTGAGGTTCCTGACCTCGAGTTTATGCATGTGGCAGAGTCGAATAGAAGTTATAAAGCAGTTTTGTGAAAGGCTTATAACTGTCAATCGCGGCCTTCTCCATGCAGGAAATGGAGTCTCTCCACGCCACGATTAGCCATGTGGAGTCTGTGGAGGAGGCGCTCGGCCTTGAGAAGAAGTTTGCGTACCAGGTGGAGCTGAAGGGCCGCATTACTAGGGATATGGTGGAGGAGGTTAGCCGCCTCAAGGGGGAGCCGGACTGGATGAGGAGGCTTAGGCTGAGGATGCTTGAGCTTTTTGAAAAGCTCCCAACGCCGAGGTGGGTGAGGGCTGTGGAGGAGATAGATCTGGAAGCTCTTGTGCATTACGCAAAGCCTCAGGTAGAGACCGCGTCGAGCTGGGACCAGGTGCCGAAGGAGATTAGGCAGTACTACGAGAAGCTGGGTCTGCCGGAGATAGAGGCTAAGGCCCTCCTGGGCCTGGGGGCGCAGTTCGACAGCGAGATCATCTACTTCAACTTGAAGAAGAAGTTGCAGGAGAGGGGCGTCGTTATGCTCCCCATGGAGGAGGCCGTGAGGCGGTACCCAGACCTCGTGCAGAGGTACTTCATGAAGGTGTTTCCGCCTGAGCATAAATTCGCCGCGCTCCACGGCGCGTTGTGGTCCGGCGGGGTCTTCATATATGTGCCCCCCGGCGTGAGGATTGAGCAACCCCTCGAGACCTTCTTCTTCATAGGCCAGTCGATGGAGAGCCAGATGGAGCACTCAATAGTGGTGGCCGACAGGGGGGCCTACATCCACTGGATAGAGGGGTGCTCCGCGCCCCGTCTGTTGAAGTACTCCTTCCACAACGGGATGGTGGAGGGCTACGCCCACGAAGGCGCCACGCTGAAGATAACCACGGTGCAGAACTGGTCGCGCAACGTGGTGAATTTCAACAACAAGAGGGCAATCGCAGAGGCGGGGGCCAAGGTGCATTGGGTAGAGGGCTCCATCGGTAGCAAAACCACCTACACCTTCCCCTCCACCGTGCTCAAGGGGGAGGGGGCCTCCACCGAGATAGTAGGCATAACCGCGGCCAAGGGGCCCCACTGGAAGGAAAACGGGGCCAAGGTGTGGCACCTAGCTCCGCGGACTAGTAGCAGGGTGGTGAACAAAAGCATATCTGCCGAGGGCGGCGTGGCGGTGTACAGAGGCGTGGTGCACGTCCAGAGAGGCGCCAAATACGCCAAGTCCCACGTGCAGTGCGACTCGCTAGTCCTAGACAAAGAGTCGGCGACGCTGACGGTGCCCCACGACCAGGTATTCGAGGAGACCGCCGTGGTTACCCACGAAGCCACCGCCTCGACGATATCCGAGGAGAAGCTGGCGTATCTAAGAGCCAGGGGGTTCACAGAAGACGACGCCAAGGCCGCCATAGTACTGGGCTTCGTCGGAGACATCCTAAAAGACCTGCCGTTTGAATACGCAGTGGTGCTCGGCAGAGTCATAGAGCTGGAGTTCGGAAGACTGTCTAAAGTCGGCTGACACAACTTAAATACCTAGAGTTTAACTACTGTGTGTCTCTCTGCACATTTGAAAAATTTTCCCTCTGCAACCCCCATGTGGATAAGGGGGAGGTTTTGAAGACGGCGCTAGAGATCGGCGAGGCGCTGGGGGCCTCTCCCTACGACTTGATAGGCCTAGCCGTCGCCTTCGGCGCCGATCCGCTGGAGGCAAAGAAGAAGCTGGCTCTGGAGATCTCCGGCCACGTGAAGAGGCCCGTGGCCACCTTCCTGGCTAGATACGGCAGAGTGCACGGCTATGAGAAGGTGGAGAGGGAGCTGTTGAGGCTCTACCAGGCGCAGAGGGGGGACTGCATATGTCCAGTGGCCCCCCTTGCCCCCCTGGGGGGCGGGGGGTACATAGTCCAGAGACCCTACGGGGTGTACATATGCGAAGGAGGCGTCTGCAGAGAGGTGGCGCCGGAGCCAATAGCCCTCTACGAGCACCCCACCGGCTGTATGTTCTATAACCCACCGCTGGTTTTGACAGACCAGCCCGTAGCCGCCGTGATCAACGCCTTGAGGCAGTTAAAAGTCGCCGAGCCCGAGCCGGTGGCCAAAGCCCTCCTCCCGGGGCTCTGCAGAGATCTCTGGGGGGTCTACGTGCCTTAATGCATATAGGCATAGTTAGGCCTTTTGAGGTAGAGTTTAACCCCGGGGACGTCGCAGATCTGGAGGAGGCTGTTAGGAGGCGGGGCCACACTCCCGTGAAGATCTACGTAGATATGCTGGAGGTGGGAATTGAGAGGGGTGTCTTGAGAATACGGCAGGCCGTGGGGAGGGGACAGCCCGTCGCCGTCGAGGCGCCCGGCGCCGTCCTTAGACATCTGGGGATTTTCCGCGATTTTGAACAGTTCCTCTACAGAGTGTGGGCGGCGAAGGCGCTTGAGGAGGCCGGCGTCTACGTAATGAACCCGGTGTTGCCGTGGGTGGCGGCGGGCGACAAGATGGCAGCCTTGATGAAGCTGGCCAAGGCCAACCTCCCGGTGCCCCCCACCGTCGTGACTGAGAACATGTTCATAGGCTACAGGGCGGTGGGGGAGTTCGGGAGGGCCGTCGTCAAGCAACTACGCGGCGCCATGGGCTACGGCGTGTTTCTAGTGGACAACCCAGACGTGGCCTTCCACATATTCTCCATGCTTGTAAATATAAACAAGCCGATATACGTCCAGAAATTTCTTGAAAAAGGCGGCGGCGACTACAGAGTAGTCGTGGTCGGGGGGCGCGCAGTCGGCGCAGAGTTCAGGAGGGCCGAGGGGTGGAAGAGCAACGTAGCCCAGGGCGCGAGGCCCGAGCCCGCCAAGGCCACGCCGGAGCTTGAAGAACTCGCCGTAAGAGCTTTGGAGGTGCTTGGACTAGACTACGGAGGCGTGGACATCGCGGAGACAAAAGAGGGCTACTACATACTAGAGGTAAATCCCACAATGAGCTGGCAGGGCTTTAAACAAGCAACAGGCATAAACCCAGCAGAACACATCATAGATTACTTAATAGAGAAAATCAGAAGGTAGACCCCCACGCCACGTATAGGAAAATACATGGCTAACGCCTAGTTTGGAGACGCTGGATGTGCGCCTGCGCGTATCTCAACGACTTCGCTATTTGTAATGCCGCCCTCAATACTTATTGTGTTATGTCTCCGCCGCTATATAATGTGTATCGCGGAGTTCGTAAAAAGCTCCTGTGGGAAGCCCGGCAACATGATGATGCGTCTAGCCGTGAAAAGGTTAGTGGAGGCCAGCTTAGGGAAGCCCGTTGAGAAGGCCTTAGACAAGGAGTCGGCTGACATATTTCCATTTTTGTATGGGTGCTGACGTTAATATCGGAGTTAGCCGCGGCTACTTAATTACACGCCCTCTACGATTTATGTCGGCGTTGCCAGATAGGGAAGCTGAGCAGTTCGCCGGGCCGGCTACAATATCAACGCCGCCTGGCTTTCCGTAGCTATAATTGCGGTTGCCACCGTCTTGATTAAAGAGAGTAACACATGGATTGGTTGGATTGGAAAAGCCTTTATTGACAAGATCTGTACACGTGGCCGAAGGCGGTGACCGCTTCGCCTATGGAGGACGGAGGAGGCGGCCTGGCAAAGCCCATGCGGATCCTCAACTCATTCAGACAAGCCTAAAAAACACTAGATTGTAGAGTTAAAAATAAAAGGCGGCTAAATTCAGAGGCTGGTGAAAATAAATACATTTACGTTATCGTGTCAACGGCCTCTTTGAGCTCAGCCAGCCGACGTGTCCCGATTGATATAGTGAGGCGACAATCTCTAAGCCACATCGCTAGCGGCGTTTAAAGTCCTTTGAAAAAGTCACCTCGTCTGGATATCCAAGACACGGGGACGCCATCCCCCATCCCTCCGTAGATCTTGAAAACAAGCAATGCGGTTGCTACGCCTCTGGTCGACGGTTGCGGTGTCGATTCTATACTCTACCCCTTCGACTTTTCACTACGTATAGTGCCGGATCCCTCGAGGCTGGGGACAGGCTGGCCGCTGGAGGCGGCTGACGGCGCGTTTGTCAAGGTGTCCGCACCCAGGGGATGGTGGATCAGTCCGTCGCGAGCACGTCATGTATCGGCTTTGGTACTCGTCATCACGTCTAGATCAACGGCTCTGGTTAAATTTCTTATAGACGCCGCCACGGCCCTCGCCCGCCTAGAGGTGCCCACCGCCTTGACCGTGTAGCAACCGTTCAGCAGGGCGACGGCGGCTCTGACCCTCCTCGCCACGTCTCTGGGGACGCCTATTACCAACACGTCGTCGTACATGGCGATCAGCCTAGGCGGGTGTATCAACGAGGCGAAGCCCACCAGCGGGTACAGCCCGAGCAACTCCACGTAGCAGGCAGCCGGGTCCGCACTCCTAATGACGAGGTAGCGCCACTTAGTCATTCTTGCTTGCGACGAGCTCCGTCAGCACCGCGAGGGAGTTTTTAAAAGGGTAGACCCAGTCGTCGCCGCCGCTGAGCTCCACAAGAAGAGCCGCCACGTCCAGCGGAGACTTGACATCCCGGAGGCCCTCCACGGGGGTGGAGAAGACGACAGCCTCAGGCTCGAGGACTTTGAGCCACTCGGCGAGGAGGGCTATGTCGGAGAGGAGGGGTTTGAGCTGGAGCTCCACATACTTCCCATACCTCACCGCGGCCCTGACCTGATCGCGGGTGAGCGGGGCGTGTGGGCTTACCCTGATGAGTTGCACGTCCGGCTTGTAGACGTAGACGTTGAACTTATCCCTACCTCTGGCCTCCGCCCACTTCACATCCACCCCCCGGACAAAGGGGGCCAGCAGACTCGTCTCGGCCTCCTCCCTCAGCAAGACGGCCCTGACCCCCACCTCCCACAGCGCCCTCTCCACAGCCGGCCCCGGCGACGCCAAGTCCCACTCCACAAACCCCCTCCTCACCACGACGCCAGACACGGGACACATATGGGGCTTATTTAAAAACAAGCCTCACCCTGTGCAGAGGCCGCCTCTTGTCCTAATCTTAAGCCTAACGACGTCGTCGTGGTCCACAGCCCTGACCTGGCCCCTCGCCAGGGCCTGCTTGTCTAGCCTTAGGTAGTACAGCCCCTCACCCTCCCCCCGGGAGGCCGGCACCTCTCCGCTGAAGGCGGCGCAGAGCTTGTCGAGGAGGCCGTCGCAGTCCTCTACGTACGACGTGGCGAGGTATATGGGGTTGCCGTGGTGCCCTTCGTAAACCTCAACCACTATGGGGAGGGGGCCGAAGAAGTTGCGGAGCGCCTCGAGGACCCTTTCCAACGACTCCGTGGCGTGTATTATGACGCTGATCTCGACGTATCTACACCGCACGGAGCTGGGCGGCTGGGGGTTTATAGCTGTGTCGCGGCGGGAAAAGCTTATAAAGACGGCTTAGCACTGGGCCGTGGCTCGGTCGGCGTACAGCTACATGGCCATGTGGTACAGAAAGCCAGGTAGGGAGGTGCACGAGCGGTTGATGAGAAAAGTGTTGATAGAGTGGAGGAGGGCGCCCTCGATTGTGAGAGTGGAGAGGCCCTTCCGGCTGGAGCGCGCCAGGAAGCTGGGCTACAAGGCGAAACAAGGCGTCGTGGTCGTGAGGGTGAGGTTAATAAGGGGGCCCTTCAACAGGAGGAGGCCCGACTCGGGGAGGAGGGCCAAGAGGATGGGCGTCTACGGCATAGCGGCGTGGAAATCCTGGCGGCAGGTGGCGGAGGAGAGAGCCGCCAGGAAGTTCCCCAACCTAGAAGTCCTCAACAGCTACTGGGTGGCAGACGACGGCGTGTATAGATATTTCGAGGTTATATTAGTCGACTGCAACGCCCCCACCGTGAGAAGCGACCCGCTCTACTCCAGCATATGCGGCAAGGAAGCGCCCAGGAGGAGGGTCGCGAGGAGGCTGAGGGAGAGGCAGAAGAAGACAATCGAGTACCTAAAGAAGACGTTGCTCCCCAAGCTCAAGGCGGGGCAGTAAGTTTTTAAACACAGACACGTTTTACACCACCGCGACGGGCTGGGAGGGCCGCATACGCGGCGCCGCCGTGAGACAGCCCGACGGTGTCTGGGGACACCTCTCCCTCTTGAAGCGGAGAGCCCTACGCCACCCCCGGTCCTCACCGGGTTGGACTACCCCCTCAGCTCCCGGAAGAGGTGGCCCACGTACGCTAGGTTGAGCCCCCCTCTGCCGCGTAGCGCGAAGTCGTATAGATACGCCGAGTTGACAGCCCTGGCTAGGTTGTACATGGAGAAGAACCAGGGCGCGTGCTCCGGCTTGCCCTGGAAGAAGATGTACCGCGGCGCGCCCCCCTCGCCGTATATCCACACCTGGGCATCGCCTATATTTATCTTCGAGACCTTGCCCTCGGGTCTGCAACCCACCGCGGCGTAGAACCTATCCCTCCCCACGGCGTACTCCAGCCTCAGCCTCCTACCAGGGGTCTCGAGCCCCATCATGGAGGCGTAGACGTCTGCGGCGGCGAACACCCTCTCCAAGGCCCGCATGGGCGTGTAGAGACATCCGCCCCAAGCGTCGCGGAAGCCCCCGCAGAGGGAGTAAT
>NZ_JBMFKV010000064.1:0-10417 GCF_049971835.1 Pyrobaculum sp. | reverse complement strand
CATACACGCAGGCGCCGAGGGAGGACGCGAAGCCGAACACCTAAGGACCGTGGCGGTGCTTAAAGCACTAGGAGTAGAGAGGTGGAGCAGAAAGCCAGAACAGATACAACTCAGCGGCGGCGCCCTAGACGTCTTCATGCGCCTAGAGCCCGTATGCGCCGCCCTAGGCCAATGCCAAATCTAGGCCGCCGGCCAGCTCGTCGAGTCTTTTTGAAATGTGGCGAAGCGCAGCGGCGAGGATCCTCCCGTTGTCGTAGCCCCGCACCAGTTCCTCCAAATCCTGGCGTCCGTAGCTCTTCATAGTCTTTACGGCGTCTACCAGCTTCGGCATGGCTCTTGTCAGGTTGTCGACTATAGTTATGCTGGCGGCGCGGGCGGTGCGGCTCATCGGGTTTAGGTCTATGGCTATGACGGTCTTGCCCATTCTGCGGAGGGCCTCCGTCCTGTCGCCGTCTTCCAGCGGCACTAGAACTACGTCGGCTTTGTAAATCCCCTCGCAACTAACCCTCCTCCTCTCGCTGAACAGCTCCGGTATTGTACAAGAGGCGTCTTCTCCCACTCCCAGCACGCGCCCGGCGCCGTGCCTCTTCAGAACCTCGGCTATTTTCTCCTCCCTCTCCCTGGTGCGGTAGAAGAGGTTGACCTCGACTAGGGCGGGGACCGCCTCTGCCAGCTCCACGACCTCCCTTGGGGTCAGCGCCGCGACGTTGCCGTTGACGCTGATCACCGGGTGCCTCGCCAGCAACAGAGCCGCGGCGGCCGCCTTGATGGCCTCCAAGGCGAAGGGCTGCGTATCCTCTCCTATTAGGTAGTCGAAGCACTCTCCCCTGCCCTGGGCTATCAAACCCTGTGCGGCTACATAACCCTCTCTAAAGCCCTCCACGACCCTCTCCCTTTCTAGTAGGCTCCTGTAGCGGGGGTGCGTGGGCGGGATCACGTGTGTGGGCTAGACACCTTATATAAACATGTAGCTGGTGGGGTATGCACGTCTCTGAAACACTGGTCGAGTCTACGAGGTTGGTGTCTCAGAGACATGTCAACCCCCTGTCGACGCTGTACGGCGGCTATATGTTGCAGTGGGTTGCAGACGCCGGCAGCGTCGCCGCGATGAACTTCGCGGAGGGGGACGTGGCGCTGGGGTTTCTCGACAAGATGCACTTCCTCTCCCCGGTGAGGCTGGGCGACTTGGTTGTCTTCAGGGGGTGGGTGGTGGGGGTCAGGAGAACTAGCATGAGCGTGCTCGTAGAGGCGTATGTCAAGAGGGGGGATGCCCTCAGCCTAGCCACGGTGGGCAGGATGGTATTTGTACGTATTGACCAGTCGGGTAGGCCCCACCCCGTTGGGAAGGTGGTGGAGTGCGACCCCGGCTGGGAGGGGCTTTGTAGATACTTCAACGAGTGGAGGACGTCCGCCGACGCCGTATTTGCCCAGGAGGAGCCCACGGCGGGCGCCGGGTGGCACTCCACCAGCCGATTCCTAGCAATGCCAGAGGACTCCCTCGACGGCATGCTTATGTACGGGGGGAGGCTACTGTTCAGACTCGATGAGGCGACTTTTGTCGAGGCTTTTAACTACTACCCCACTGTTTACGTAACTGCCAGCGTTAATAATATTGTGTTTAGGCGGCCTATATACGTGGGGGACATAGTGGAGGTTAAGACGGGGGTGACCCACGTGGGCTCTACCAGCATAGAGGTGGGGTTCGTGGTGGAGGCGTATGGATTTAGAGGGAGAAGGAGAGTTGCCGACGGTTACTTCACTTTTGTAAATATGGAGGGGGGCAGGCCCAGCGAGATTAAGGCGCCGCCGAGAGGCGACGAATCCTCCCGGCTTAGGAAAGAGGAGAATGTAAAAGAGGCTAGGAGGCTCAGGTCGCTGAAGCCCCTTCCGGGGAAGGCGCCTTGGTTTCTGCAGCTATTCGCCTAGAGGTTCTCCACTATTTTGTGTAGCAGATCGGGCGGGTCGTCCCTCAACGCGGAGGTGTAGTACAACGCCTTGGCGCCCAGCATCTTAGCCGCGTCGTCGCCCTCCGTGACGTATCCCAGCTCCTCGGCTAAGTCCCGCTTGTTGCCTATCAGTATTACGTTGTGCTGTGGGTACCGCGAGGCCCACTGATCTATTTCAAATAAAGCCTCCAGGGTCTGGGGCTCCACTAGGCTGTACATGTAGACTATTAGGTCAATACGTGTGCCAAAGGTCTTTACCGCCTCGTAGTACCTCTGCGCCACCTCAATCGCGTACTGACCCGGCGTGTCGACTAGATAAAGCTCCCAATCGCCATACGGCATCTGGTAGACCCCGGGCTTCCTCGTGACTCTAGGAGTCTTAGCCATACCCAACACTCTGTATATATACGTCGTCTTCCCCACGCCGCCGACGCCGAGAAACACAACGGTTTTCACCACTCTCTTCCTAGGAAACATGGGTAATACAGATATCACCGTCCTTGTATGTGATATTGCCGCCGCGGCCGCATTCTTCACCCCTCCCAAGCCCCAGAGCCTCTGCAATTAAGTCGGCGAAGATCCCCAACGCACCTGTGAAATTAACTCTGTAAATCTTATCTGCTATTTCGCGCGCCTTTCTCGTATCGATAGATCTGTGGCAAAAGACGGCGAAGGAAAATCTTCCGTACTTATCAACAGGTAGATCCTCCAGATGCCCCACCTCGAAGCTTATAAAAACAGAGGGGGCCAGGGACTCCCCAACCCGTTCAAGCTCCAGGGGGAGGATCGACACCCTCTCCTCCTCAAGGACAAGGGCCTCCCAATGCTCGTCTAGTATGACTAGGTCGGCTCCTGTAGCCGCCGATATTTCAGTGGAGAACCCACATGGCAACCACCCGGCGACCAGCGCCAGCGATCCCCTACCGAATTTATCCGCCACCCTCACTCTGTAAGGCTGGAAAATAGCGGTGGCGGCGAAGACGGCTTCGTAATTCGGCTTGGCAGACTCGCCTATCAGGTAAGGGATGATTATATCATCGAATACGGAGCCCAAGAGGCGGCTTGAAGCAGGGGGAGGGATCTTGTTAGTTCTCTTGTATTTATCGCCCCTCTTCGCGAAATAGCCCATCTCCGCCAGTAAGTGGAATAACCTGCCCAGCGTGTCGTCTGCCTTTACCTCGCTCTGTTTTAATAATATGCGAATAATACGGCTACCGGCGATACCTGCATCTAACGCTGTAGACACAGAAGTTTATGCAAACCGTTTTTTAATATATGATTTAAAATCCCGGAGTTAAATAGGGGCGCGCTGTCTAAACCGTGCATATTTTAAGCCGCCGCGGCGGCGTGATGAGCCTTAGGCTAGGAGAGCAGAGTGTCTCAGTCGTAGAGACCCCACTGATGCGCGAGTTGAAGAAGCGGGTGGAAAGCGGAGTCTCGGTGCTGGTAACCGGCCCGCACGGCGTGGGAAAGTCCGTGCTTGTCTACTCGACGGCGTATTTAGCTTTGGAGGGAGGCGCCGTAGTGATAGACCTAGCCTCGGACACGTCGACATTCGCCGAGTATATAAGACTTGCGAAAAAGGCAAAGACCGCGCTCGCCGTTTTCGACGCGGTGCCGCCCCAGTTCTACGCAGAGCCTGAGGTGTGGTCCGAGCACGCGGCCCTTTGGAGAGACAGCTGTAGCAAGATTACAAATAGGGCCGACTACGTGAGGAGAAGCGGCTACCCCGTAATTCTCGTACTGCCCACAGACCTGACGGTTAGGTGTAGAAAAGAGCTGGCCCAATACGAGAAAATCGTAGTAAGACCCGAGGCCGAGACTGCCCAGGAGATCTTCTTGAGAAACAGCGAGGTCTTCTGCGGCGAGGACTACGCCAAGGAAGTGGCAAAGCTGGCGGCGAAGTGGGGCGAGGGCACGTACTACATGGCGTACCACGTAGCCAGGTCTCTACAATACTGCGACGAGGATCCAGTGTCGCTGGTAGAGGAGGCGAGAGCTACGTACGTGGAGAGGCTCTCTACACTAGCCCAAGCTTTCTACGCCCCCACCTGCAGAAAAGCCAGGGCGTTTGTACACACACTTAATAGCAAAAACTTACCCCCCGTCCTAGCCAGCCAGGCGGTTCACCACGACTTGGTAGAGGCGAAGGTAAGGACTTTGGAAAGACTAATGGCCTTAATCGATAAGGTATCGGGCCCCCATAGAGAGTACGTGAAGATCCTAGCCCTACAAGCCTCAGAGGATTTGAAGCGGATCATGCGCCCGCGCTGGTACGTCAAGGCGTTGCTGAGGAAGGCGGATCCCCTATACGGCGAGGCTTTGGGAAAGGCGGCGGACGAAGCTGTAAAAAAGTGTGGATTAAGGCTGGGGGAGATTAGACTAAGGACTTTAGTCAAGGCATATGTAATAGCCTACGAGGCCAGCGACGACCTCGCCAAGGCCATAGCCGCCGTCGCCACGGGAGAGAACCCGTGTATAGGGAAGATGAGGGCTTTATGCCGCCGCGGGGCGCTACAAGAGGAGGTGCTAGATGCTGTTTTAAACCCCCAGCGGCTCAGCATAGAGCTACCGCCCTCTGCGGCGGAGGGCCTAGAGCGCTACGCGGGGCTGAGGGCGGAGGACGTGGGGGAGCGGGGGTGGATAGAGGTGTTAAATTTTCTCTACGAGTCTTCGGAGCGGGGGAGGGTAGACTTGAGGCCATTTAGAGACTACGTCGATATGGCCCTCCGCCTCGGCGGCTCGATTACAAAAAAGCTGGCCCTCGCCACTGTGCAGAACGCCAGCGTCGTGCCGGGGGAGTTGCTGGCCCAGGCTCTCGTAACCGCCATTGAGATTGGCGAAAGTTACGAATACCTACTAGATAGGTACGTAGAGGTGGTGGGGGACGCCTCGCTGATCTACGAGAGGTGCGGCGCGGGGTGCGGAGAGGTGGTCGTTACGGCCGCGGTGGCCTCGGCAGCAAAGGCCGCTGGCGAGGCTCCGTGCCGCGCCATAAGGCAACTGGAAATCGCCTTGGCGGGCGCCGGCTACGGCGATGTGGTCGAGAAATACAGCCCGCACAAGGCATGTCTCAAACCTATTTAAACAAACTGTAACTTGCCTACGTGGAGAGATATAAGAAAGTACGGCGACGCAGTCTTTATTGAAGAATTAGTAAAACTCTCAGAGCTACACACATCGTCAAGACAGGAGTTGGCCGAGAACTACATAAAGAACGAGGGCGAGAGGCTTCTCAACGTCGTGGATAGGCTGGGAGGTGCCTGAGATGGAGCAGTTAGGCTTGAACGAGATCAGGGAGAGGCTGTTAACTAACGAGAGTCAGAAATTATTATCGAAAAACTCAGAGCTAGGCTGTTGGACGTAAAGGAGGGGCGAGACACCTATCTCACTCTGGACGAGGTATTCGACGCAATTCGAGAGCTGAATAATCTGTGGGACGCGGCGGCGAAACTAATAAAGTTCTACAAGCAACTTTATTCAGACTTGTCGCCGCTATTTCTTATTACCGCGTGATCTACACAATGCTTAAAAACTAAGTCAAAATACAAGGGGAGAAGTTTAGGACTTAGTAGGTGAGAAAAAGAGGAGCCTAGACAGGAGGTTGCACAAGCTGTCCAGGAGCCAAGGCCGAAGCCCGAGGCAACAGCCATCCAGGAAGTTGCGGCTGTGGTCAGGGAGAGTACAGATGTGGGACAGTTCATGCGCTATGTGGCGTCGACAATAGCAAAGCTTCCGCCAGAGGAGAGGACTTTCGTGAGATTCCTAATCGCGCCTAAGGCGACGCCTCTGGTAATAAACGACAGGATGATAGACGTGATTTTTAAAAACATAGACCTGCTGGAGGAGCCGCACATAGAGGCTTTAAGCAAGTCCATGTCGCCAGAGGACTTGGTGAAGCTGGCGGATAGGTTTAATAATAAACTAGCCGCGCTAGTGGCGATATTCGCTGAGAAGTGCCGCCCGGCTCCACAACCGTAATAAATGATAAAGACTGGGACAGTCGCCTTTACCAGCTGTAAAGGAGGAGCTGGAAAGACAACCCTCTCCGTCAACGTATCGGCCGCTCTTCCACTAAACGTACTACTTATCGACCTCGGAGGGGGGGCCTCGAGGTTCTTCCCCGCCCCGCCGATTGACATAGAGAGCGTTAATCCAAACATAGAGGCTTATAGAGATACAAGAGCTAAGAATATCTACGTAATTCCAATAGCGATAGACCCAGCCACCGTGTGGAGAGTAGAGAACTGGGAGCGCATATTTCAAGACTTAAGCGAGGCAGTTAGGAAAAATATCATAAAGAACTCGATAGACGTCGTCGTGCTTGATATGTACCAGCTGTCGCGCATAACGCCAATCGAGGTTTTCGGACTTGATAAATCTGACATAGTTGTCTTAGTTGTCGAGGGGTATGAGGACTGCACAAAGCCCGTGGCGCTACTAAAAAAGTTTTTTGACGCAAAGCTCATAACCGTGTTAAATAAACACGAGCGGGGAATCGAGTACCCCGGCGCCGTCGTGAAGATACCCTTTTCCGCAACTCTAGACTACTACAATAGGAGGGGCCAGTTCTATACCAAACCTGTGACTAAACTCGCCGAATTCATACTACAGGAGCTAAGGAAAATACCAAGCTCTAAGTGGTTTTGATTTTGTATAACTACCGGAGGGTTTATATAATAGGCACATTTAGTACGTGTGGATATTAAACAGCTGGTAGCTACCGTCGCCTCCGTCGCCACAAACGCAGACCTTAATACAATATACGCCTTAGTCATGTTAGCCGTCGAAGAGCTAAAGCTTAAATTAGATGTGTCAATTACATTAGTAGAGGAGGCTCTGCGTCAGCTCGTTGAAGAGGGGTACTTAATAGAATACGAAGAGGCCACACTAGATCTCTCCAAAAGAACCAGGAAGTACATAGCAACTGAAAAATTGTCCCAAGTAGCAGGCAAGCCACCACCTAAAACAGCCCAGGTGGCAAAAATGAGATATGTAACACCCACATTCTATTATCTTCTAAATTATGCAAAGAAGTAGACACCACAAAAAATAAATTAGAACACAATACCTAGTATGTGAACTTCACTATACTCCTATTTCTAGCTCCACTTTCTATATGGGTATTCACAATACCTGTGCCCCCCAACGCAACAGTTACTATATACTCGTCGCTACCTCCCCTCTGCAACTCAACCCCAACTACCCCAGTGCAAGATCCAGCCACAGTGGACATAGTATGCGTCAACCCATATCTACACGGTGTACGTATAGCTGGGTGGATAAATCTTGAGCCGGCACCTCCAACACCACCGACCCCGATACAAACCCCCGAGGTGCCTGCGGTGGCGATAGCAACCGGCGTGGCGGCTGTAGCCGGTCTAAGCCACCTAGTGAGCAACAGGAGAGAGCTACTACTAGTGCCCATCGCACCCATCATTTCGAGAATAAAAACAGCCTCAGCAGACGACCCAGTAAGGAAAGAAATTCTACGTGTAGTTGAGCAGATGGGCGCGGTAACACTTTCACAAATAGTGAAACTTACTAAGAAGAGCTGGGGAGCCGTGCAGTGGCACGTCTACGTACTAGAAAGAGAAGGAAGGCTAAAGAGCGTCAAGATAGGACCATTTACCTACTACTTCACAAATCCGAGAACAGCCGCCGAGATAATACTCTCCTCTGTGGACCCTGGAAGCTTAAGCCTCGAAGACAGAGAGAAACTAGACATAATGGCCAGCGCCGTATCATAACCAGTCCCACGCCGACGGTTGCAGTAACTCGGTGCGCTGTGTTAGCCAGGGCGGGGGGCGATTAGATCGAGATAAACCCAGCGCTGACGGCGCAATCCGGGATTAAGCAACACGGCTTCAGGCACGTTCACGTCGACCACACCGCCATAAACTTCGACATCTCTAACAGCAACAAAAGAGAAACGTGGCACTAAGGGCGAGCAGGTGAGAACACAAAAGAAGACAACCAAAACGACTAGATCCCATCCCCCTCTGTCGTAAGCGCCCCTTAGTGAACAGGCAGGTAAGCTTAAAAATATTACACAGAATTGGAAATAGCCCCGGTAGCTCAGTTCGGTAAAGAGGAAATCTCCGGAGGAGCGGCGGGCTGCAGACCCGTAGGCTAGCAGTAGGCGGACGTCCCGTCAAGCCCCCGCGAGGGGGCTTGGGGCAAGGTTCAAATCCCGGCCGGGGCTCCACGTCCTCATAGAACCTCTCCTTGTCTGTAACCTGTTGGTGTAACGTGAACCAGCTTCGTCTATGGCTTTTCGTTTTTTAGTTGCTGTATTAACCGCTCTACGTATGCTATGGCGTCTAGGGAATTTTTCAGCTCTATCTCGTCTTCTTTTACTTTGCCGGAGCTTTTAACGAGGTAGGCTAGGCGTCTCGTCTTTGGGAACCACAAGAGATAGATCTCGTATCTGCCCACACGTCCGTTTATCCACTCCAGGTAGCCGTTGGCCTCGCCTGCGTTGTCTACTGAGTCTAGCATCTTGGCTACCTCGGTGTGGAAGGATCCGATGAAGTGGAGGAGGTTCACGGGGATTCTGAAAAAATTACTTTATTTTTGTACACCTCTCGCTTCTCACTTCGGTTTTTTGGCTTTTCTCCGGCGGACCGCCGAATCTACAGACGTCTATATACGGCGCTAGTATCAGACACATGCTGGTTATGAAATTCTTTAGCCTAGTCCACATGTATGTACAGTGTGTATTATTTTAAATTGGTTTTTGATGGTGCTTATTTTGCCGGTTTAACACCGCGGCTTGGGCGGCGGCTAGCCTGGCTAGGGGTACTCTGAACGGGGACGCGCTGACGTAATCCACTTTTGTTTTGTGGAAGAAGTGTATAGATCTGGGATCGCCGCCGTGTTCCCCACATACGCCGACTTCTATAGATGGGTTTGCCTCTTTAGCTGTCGCTGCTGTTTGCTCCACTAATTTACCTACGCCCTTTACGTCGATTGTTTCGAATGGATTGGCGTCTATTATCTTCAGGTCTAGGTACTGCGGTATGAATTTGTTCTCTGCGTCGTCGCGGCTAAAGCTAAACACGGCTTGCGTCAAGTCGTTTGTCCCGAAGCTTATAAAGTCTACGTGTCTAGCTATTTCGTCTATGGTGAGGCACGCCCTCACCGTCTCAACCATGGTGCCAATCTTTACGTTTAACTTGACGCCGAAGCTCTCCTCCACGTCTCTAAGCGCCGGCATAATCGCCTTGTCCTTAACATAAACTATCTCCCGGACCTCGGAGACTTGCGGTATCATGATCTCCACCGCCGGGCTATGTCCCTCTTTTTTAAGCTCGGCGGCGGCCTCAAGTATAGCTCTGTTTAGGTAGTAGTAGAAGTCGGGATGAGTAACGCCAACTCTTACTCCCCTGTGGCCTAGCATTGGGTTAGCCTCTTGCAACGCCTTGATGCGTCTATACAACTTCTCGAGCTCCGCCGTGTCTTCTCCACGCATCTTCTTCTGATATATCTGCTCCAGCACCTCCTCAGGCTTGGGCAGAAATTCGTGTAGCGGCGGGTCGATTAGCCTCACGATGACGGGAAGCCCATCCATTATCTTAAACACCTCCTTGAAATCTGCCTTCAACATTTTGTAGAGTCTTTCTAGGTGTGGCCTCCTCTCCTCAGGCGTCTCGGCGAGTATGATTTTTCTAAGCAACTCCAAACGCTCGGGCTTTCTAAACATCCTCTCAATCCTCAACAGACCAATGCCCTGGGCGCCGAATTTCCTGGCAATGGCGGCGTCCTCCGGCAGATCTGCGTTTGCCCTCACGCCGAGGCGTCTAAACTCGTCAGCCCACCTAAGCAACTCCTCCAGCTCAGGTATTAACTCAGCCTCTATCGTGGGCACGACGCCGATGTACACACTGCCGGTGTGGCCGTCGATAGTTATCCAGTCGCCTTCGCGCACCACGTGGCTCCCCACTTTGAAGTACTTCTCCTCTTCGTGAATTTCAATAGCCTCAGCGCCAACCACCGCGGGTTTTCCAATAGCCCTAGCCACCACCGCCGCGTGGCTAGTCATGCCGCCCCTACTGGTCAAGACGCCTACTGCTGAGTAGAAGCCGTGCACATCGTCGGGCTTTGTCTCAACTCTAACTAGTATAACTCTCCTGCCCTGGGCGGCCCACCTCACCGCGTCGTCTGGGTGGAAAACCACCTGCCCAGACACCGCGCCGGGGCTCGCCGGGAGGCCTTGGGCCACTGGCTGCGCCTTGGCCTTGGGATCGATACGTGGATACAACAACTGAAGCACGTGCTCTGGGCTTACGTAGAGCAAGGCCTCCTCCCTCGTGATGATGCCCTCCTTCGCCATATCCACAGCTGTCTTTATCCTGGCAAGAGCAGTCATCTTCGCGTTTCTAGACTGAAGGAAGTAGAGACGGCCCCTCTCAACAGTGAACTCCACGTCTTGGACGTCCTTATTCACCCTCTCAAGTAGCTTAACGCCG
>NZ_JBMFKV010000063.1:0-10857 GCF_049971835.1 Pyrobaculum sp. | reverse complement strand
ATCTCCAAATATTAGAGAAAAGGCTAGAAGAGGTGGAAAGCAGAATGGCGACGAAGGAGAATCTCCAAAAATTAGAGGAAAGGGTAGGAGAGGTGGAAGGCAGAATAGCTACAAAAGAAGATTTGAAGACGTTGGCCACCAAGGAGGAGCTAGAAGACATAAAAAACAGGATGGCGACAAAGGAAGATCTCAAGGCCTTCGCCACAAAAGAGGATCTAAGAGCTTTCGCCACTAAGGAAGATCTAAAAGCCTTCGCAACCAAGGAAGATTTGAAGATATTCGCCACCAAGGAGGATCTTAAAGTCTTCGCAACTAAGGAGGATTTGAAGGCTTTTGCTACTAAGGAGGAGTTGCGGGCTGAGATTAGGAAGTTGTCTATTCAGATTACGGCCCTGGGGGCTAGGTGGGGTGTGTGGAGTGAGGAGGCCTTCAGAGAGGGGGTTAGGGAGTTGCTTAGAGAGGCCGGCTACGTGGTGGAGCGGTGGACCTACTTCGACGACAAAGGCCAGGTATACGGCTACCCAAGCGAGGTGGAGCTAGACGTGGTGGTTAAGAACGGTGTGACCATCCTTGTGGAGATCACCTCCGCCGTTAAACGTGGCGATTTGCCATATGTAAAGAGGAAGGCTGAGCTGTATGAAAAGGTGTCTGGGAGGAGGGTTGAGAGAGTGCTTCTAGTGTCGCCGTTTATACACGACAAAAACCCGGACTTTGTGCGCGCCTTGGCCAGGTCTTTGGGTATAGACATCGTGAGTCCGGCGGAGCAGATAGAGCCGGGAGCCTCCGGCTAGAGATAGGCGGCGTAGTAGACCTGGCCGAGGGCTATCCCCCCGTCGCCCGGCGGGGCTCTCCTGTGCTGGACAAGGCGCAGTCCACAGCGGGAAACCTCTTCCGCTATACCCCTTAAGATGATGTCGTTTACTGCGGCTCCCCCGGAGACAGCCACCACGCCGACGCCCCGCCTGGCCGCGGCGTCGCAGGCCCAGGCCCCTAGTATCTGGCCTAGCCTCAGTTGCACGCTGTATGCCACATCTCTCACCGAGGCGCCGCCCCTCGCCGCCTCCACAGCCTCTGCGAAAAGCTCCACCTGATCCTCCGCGTGGAACTGTAGGCCGCTCCCTCCGCGCGCGGCGGCTTCGAGCTTTATGGCGGGCTCCCCTTCGTAGGTCCTCTCCCAGGCTACTCCAAGAGCCGCGGCGACTGCGTCTAAAAATCTACCCGCGCTGGATGTCAACGTCCTGGGACTCTTTAGCTCCCTCTCCACGAGGGCCAGCTCGGCCTCGCCGCCTGGCAGGTAGAGCGCCAAGCCCCTTGGGATCTCGCCGAGGGCCTTGTGGAAGTACGCCGCGGCCATCCTCGCCGGTCGGAGGGCCGCCAGATCCCCGCCGGGCATGGGGACGTAGGGGAGGTGCTTCTCCCGCACGTAGCGTGTCCCCTCGACGTAGAGCACCTCCCCGCCCCACGCCGCGCCGTCATCGCCGTACCCCACTCCGTCTATTGCGACGGCCACGAAGGGTTCGTCGACGCCTCCGTCGGCGGCGGCGGCGAGGGCGTGGGCGTGGTGGTGCTGGAC
This sequence comes from Pyrobaculum sp., assembly GCF_049971835.1. NCBI lineage: Archaea > Thermoproteati > Thermoproteota > Thermoprotei > Thermoproteales > Thermoproteaceae > Pyrobaculum > Pyrobaculum sp. The sequence goes on along the minus strand of NZ_JBMFKV010000063.1, from coordinate 9,284 downwards.
CTGGCGCACCTCAGCGCCGAATTCCTCACCCCACTCTCTACACAGCCTCACGCTGTTGTAAGCCGGGTTTTTATCGCAGATCAGGAGGAAGTCCCTCAGACCCCATTACCCGCATCGAGGGCCACTTGGCGCTCTACGCGGAGATAGACAGCGCAACGAGGGCCGTCACCAAGACCCACACGACGGTTATGATGTTCCGCGGTTTTGAGGTCTTTTTGAGGGGTAGGCCGCCTGAGGATGCCATCCACATAACCTCCCGCACCTGCGGCGTCTGCGGGGCCGCCCACGCCAACGCCTCGACTAGGGCCTGCGACGCGGCAGCCGGCATGACGCCCCTCTCCATGGGCAACGTCCTTAGAAACCTGGCCTATGCCATGACGGACTACACCTACGACCACTCCATAATTCTCAACATGCTTGAGGCGCCTGACTACAGCGAGGTGATGGTGAGCAAATTAACGCCGTCTGTTTGGAAGACGGCGCAGACAACCCCGGCCAAGTATTCAGATATCCACGGGTACCGCACCATCGCCGACATAATGAGGGATATGAACCCCATCCAGGGCAGGATATGGCAACTCACCGTAAAACATCAGCGTATTGCGAGGGAGGCCGGTGTTTTAATCTACGGCAGGCACTCCCACCCCTCGACACTTATACCGGCCGGCATCTCCACCGACATTACAAACCTGCCGTCGTTGATTCAGGAGTACTATGCTCGCCTCTCTCTACTCACGGCGTGGGTTAAATTTGTATGGGCTGTCTGGCAGGACTTGTACGAATTCTACAGAGATCACGTCTCTACTCCAGATGGGAAATCCTACGCCTTGACCCAGGGCAAGACACACGATCCGCCTGTTATGCACGCCAGCGGCTGGTCTGACGATCCAGAGATTTACAGCAACATGACCGACGAGGCCAAGGGCGACTGGAGGGAGCTCTATGCTAAACTCGACGCGGCGTATAACGCCAGGTGGGAGAAGCCCGGGTTGGCCATCGGCCACGAGATATACAGCAAGAACCCCACCGAGATACAGCTGGGCTATGTGGAGTTCGCCGACTCCTCCTTCTACGAGGACTGGGTGAAGGCCAATGTGGCGCCTCCCTACGGCTGGCTTAAGGAAGACCCGCTGGGGAGGCCGCTGGTGCACGGCATGGACCCCCTGTATAAGTACCACATGTGGAACCGCACCACCATCCCGAAACCCGGGGCTATAAACTTCGCCGAGAAGTACACCTGGGCGGCGGAGCCCCGCATTGTGCTGAAGGACGGGAGAATTGCCCCAATTGAGACGGGGCCTATCTCCCAGCTGTGGCTGAATACTCTCCACTCCACGAAGGTGGAGGTTGGCAATATAAAGGCGTGGGAGAGCAACGGTAGCCAGCTCAAGATATATCTGCCGGGAGGCACCGTGAATCCAGATCTGCCGAGCGGCACCTACGGCGAGTTGGTAATAACTTGGAATCTGCCGAAATACTCCACTACGTTAGAAAGATTGTTGGCGAGAGCTGTCCACTTGACACTTGTTGTGGCTGTGGCATGGGCTAACTTAGTGAAGGCGCTTGAATTAATTAACGCAGGCAAGGTCCAGACCTCTAGGCCATGGAACTTTGGGAAATGGCCTGACTTCAGCTACAGCTTCGGCTGGTGGCAGGTGCCGAGGGGGAGCTGTATGCACTGGCTGGTTCAGCAAAACGGGAGGATTGCCAACTACCAGTACGAGGCGCCCACCACACCCAACGTGAGCCCGAGGAATAACAGATGCACCGGGCCGTGGAAGGATCAGTGCGCCGGGCCTTTCGAAATGGCGGCGCTTAACAACAAGGTGACTGAGGAGGTGGAGCCAAGCCAGTGGACCGGGCTGGACTTAGTGCGGGCAATCCGTAGCTTCGATCCGTGTCTGGCATGCGCCGTGCACTTCGAGGCCAAGGGCGAGGGCGGCCGCGTCTACAACGTCATTGAGAAAGTTATATGGAACGCCTGCTCGTTGTAGGGCTGGGCAACCCCCTCTATGGCGACGACGGCTTCGGCTCCTGCCTGGCTCAATACCTCTCTCTTTTCAACCCCTTTGTCCTAGACGGAGACGCCCACGGGATAGGCATCCTCGGCAACCTCACCGACTACGACGTCCTTGTTTTTGTAGACGTAGACGCGCGCCTCCCCCCGGGGGTGGTGGCTGTGGAGAGGATAGAGGGCTCCCTCACCGTTGACCAGACACGCCTCGTAGACGCCCACAGGGCGCCACCCTCACTGCTGGTGGGCTACATGAGGGCCATGGGGCTGAACCCAAAGGCCTTTTTAATCGCCGTGGGGCCCCGGAGCTTCGAGCCGCTTTCCATGGCGTCGCTGGAGGTGCTCAAGGCGGCGCCGGCGGTGGTTGAGGCGCTTAGGGAGAAGTTGAAGGAGTTCGGCTACGAGCTGAGGGCCGAGGGCGATGTAGTTAAATACGTGGAGGATTGCTATAGACGTGTCCTCCGTACGTGAACTCGTGGAGTTTTTAAAGGCCTTGGAGGAGTTAAAAAAGAGCATAGTTAAGCCAATTGAGGAGGAGCTCCAGAAGGCGGTGCAAGACGTCCTTTACAAGTGGGTAACTGATCTTGGTAGCGCCCGGGAGCTGGCTCCCGCCGACGTGAAAGAACTCATGGAAAAAGTAAAGAGGCAACTGGGGCTATGATATACGGCGTCTCGTACCTATTCTGGGCTATATACGGCACCTCTTTTGACCTGCCGGCGGTGCTGGGGAGGCTCGTTGGGCTTGGTTACGAGGTGGGCCGCGCCACTTATAGGGAGGGCTTTATCCACCTGGAGCCCCTTCCCGGCGGCTACGCGGCGAAGCGGGTGTACGAAGACGGGACGGTGTACGTCTTGGCGGATCTGCAGAGAGGCGCCGTGGGCGTGTACGCCGACATATACCCCGTCTTCACAAGGGGTCTGGCGGAGCTGACGCGGGCTCTAAACGAGGCCCAGCTCCCCGAGCCGGCGAGGACGGAGTTCGCGGTGGCCTTCGGCCACAGGGGGAGGGACTGCAGATCCGAGAAGGTGAAGCTCGCAGACGTGGAGTTCGTCAAAAGCGGATTTGTGCTTATACACGGCGAGCCCCAGGAGGGGGAGGGGATACAGATAGCCCTCACCCCAGTAGACGAATCCCGCTACATCGGCTACATAGCCATCCGCGGCAGGTGGCAATTTACAATATCCCACGTCTATAGAATAAACGACCTATCAACGCCGCCGTGAACTACCTCAACTGCTCACAGCCCCAGTAAACCCCTCAGCTTCTCCACCAGCCTCAACACGGCTTCTCTGTGTAGCTTAAATTCCTCCGTCTCCATGAAGTTGTGGTAGTAGTTTGCGTGGAGGCCCTCGGCCATTCTAAACCCCACCACAAGCTCTCTGTCTCTTGTCTCTCTGTATAGTCGGTTTATGGCGAGGGCGTAGTCTCTGTGGCTGTAGTGCTCCCAGCCCCGCTTCTCTGCTATGGCGTTTAGCAGGGCGGCGACGGCGCCCCAGTACTTCTCCCCGGCCTGCGCCAAGTCGCCCTTTTGATACAGCTCCTCAGCCTCCCTGAGGTACTTCTCGTGTAGCGCCAGGTAAGCCTCTACGCGTTGTGGAGGGTCAAGCCTCTCTGTAAGTAACCCCAGTATGAACTCCTCCACGTCTCTTCCAGCGGCCGCCTTCTTCAGCAACTCCAGTGTCTTGGGGGTGAGCTGGAGGGCCACGGTTTAGCTTGGCGTCTTGGCTTATTAATATTGCTCTGGCGGCCGGGGCCGCTCGCCGGCTTGCCCCTGTATGCTCGCCGTGGCGCGTATGGGATCCGGGGTTTTGGACAAGGCTTGTGGAGGTGTGTAGGTCGATGATGTGGGCGGTGGGGTTGCCCGCCGCGGAGGGGTTGTGCACTCTGCCTCTGGGCGGCCGCGCAACTTCTCTTGAACTCTCCCCTTTTCGTAATTGTGTTATATACTGGGGGAGGTCGGCGCCGCGGTTTCTAATAGGCTGGATGGCTCCGTCTCTGTGTTGCTGTGGGAGGCGGCGTCGTGTGGGGTGGGTTTAGGGTTTTGGCTGTGTCTGTTTGAGTTCTTTGTCTGTTAGGATGGCTTTTATCATTGCTATGAAGACCCTGAGCTTGGGGTAGTATTTGCGGAGGTCTTCTCTTCCAGTGGAGATGTACTCATTGTATATGGCTTCTGCTATTTCTTCAAATTCGGCGACGTCGTCCCATGTGTAGTCTTCTAGGTTTTTGCTGAGGAGGGCCTCTAGCCTCTTCTTGACCTCCTCTGTGTAGTACTTGGACTTGGCGGTGGGGACTAGGGCCTTGAGGGCTCCGTAGAGCACCTGGGCCTCGCTGTGTGCGATGAGCTCCTTGGTGTGGAGGAGGCGGATTAATATCTCTTGGTAGCTGTAGAAGCCGTCTGCCAGCGATTTTAAATCCCGTCTAAGCTCGCCTAGTTCTGACTTGACGCTGTCTATCTTGCCGTGTAGCTCGGCCCTGGCCCTCTCTATATTGCCACTGAGTTCGGCTTTGGTTGCGTCTATCTTGCCAGCCAGATGGGCTTTGGATGTCTCAATCTTGCTGTCAAGTTCGGCTCTGACTGCCTCTATCTTGTTGCCGAGTTCAGTCTTAGTGCCGTGTAGCTCCGCTTCTGACGCCTCTATTCTGCTGTGCAACTCGGCCTTGACGGCTTCTATCCTGTTGCCTAGCTCATTTCTTATGGCTTCGATTCTGGCCTCTAGTCTTTCAATCTTTCTGTCGACTTTTTCTATCTTCTTGTCGAGGTGGTAGTATATTGTGGCTATGATGATGGCCGCCAGTGGGGCTTGGGCTATGAGTGAGTTGATTACGGCGCCTATGTCTATCACAGAGTGTTGTGGCTGTGGATTTAAAATTGTTGTCTGGCAGGCGCCGTGGGTCAGCAGATTTCTACCTCGGCGTCTATGAACTTCTTGTACCAGTTGTGGTACTGCTGTGGTGTGACTATGTGTAGCTCGAGGGCTGTGGCGGCTTCCCCCGCGGCGTCTTTAAGGGCTAGGGATATCTCGGCGCGGCGCCAGGGGTCTTCGGGGGCGTTTGGCGATATTACGAGGACGTCTATGTCGCTGTCTGGGGCCCAGTTGCCCCTCGCGACGCTTCCAAAGACGATGATCTTGGCGTCGCCTAGGAGGGCCTTGGCTGGCTGGCACAGCCTCTCCACGTAGGTCCTCCAGTTCTCTAGCACGTGTCTGCGGGCTATATAGTACTTGAGGTGCACAGCTCTACGACTTTTTCGGCTATTTTTACCAGGTGCTCGGCGACCTATTTGGCGTACCGCCTGGGGAGGTACCTCCCGCCGAGGTATGCGTCCTCCATTACTTCAAACGCCATTCTATTATCCAGGTAGAGCTTCCACAAATCGCTTCTTAGTTCTTTTACTTGTTCAAAGAGGGTGGCTAGTGAGTGGGTGTGTGGGTAGTAACCTGTTGTGGAGGCTAGGAGGTACCTCAGCGCCAGCTGGGCCGCCTGCTCGCTGTGGAAGGCGGCTAGGTCGAATCTCCCGGCTCTTAAGTCGTCTTTTGCGGCGTCTAGGAAAAGGCGCGCCCTCTCTTTCAGCACCTCTGCCTCCTCTCTACCCACGGCACAGATTCTCATCGGGCTTATATATGTTCGAAGCTAGCACGGCGACGTTTTTCACACGTAGCAAAACCTGCGAGAGGGCTCGCCCGGTGTCTGTGCTTTCCGGATCTGCGCTGGATTAGCGGCGCGTCGAGATTGCGTGATGCATAAGGTGCTGGATCCAACGCCGGCTCATATGCCGGCGGGGTTATGTAAGGATGTGATGCCGTGCCGCCTTAGTTTGTAACTCTCTGTAGCTCGGCCTCTAGGCAAAAACAAATAAGTTGGCTTTACTAGTAGCGTGTGGCTTTGGTTGGTATTAAACTTAAAAGCCCAGCGGCGGCGAGGCTTGTTGTGGAGAGGATTTTGGAGGAGGCTGTTGGGAATTTTAGATACTATCTGGAGGAGTTGAAGAGGTGTGGAGAGCCGCGTTGTATTGAGATTGTTAAGGACGCCGCTAATCACATTTCAGATATCGAGCTGGCACGTGTGATTATAGAGGCGGCAAGAGGCGCGGGATGCGCCGCGGGGGTTAGTGACGTAGTCTACGAGATTGCGCGGTGCGTAAGGGTCAAGGCTTATGAGGTTGAGGATGTTAATATAGCGTGGGGGCTCCACAGCTTGTATAAGGCTTTCTACGCATCGCTGAGAGGCGATGTGAGGTCGGCGGCTTTCCTCACCTTTGCCTCTTATGCCTTTCTGACTGAAAAGAACGAGCTGGCCTGGGCAGTTTTAAGGGAGGTGCTGGGGGAGAGGCGGGTTGAGCAGGAGAAGCTTCTCCTTGAGCTGGGTAGGCTACTCAACGGCTTTAAGAAGGCGGGGGTTGTTATAACGAGCAGAGATGTGGAGAGGGGCTAGCGTCATTAATGAGGGCTGTCTTGATACAAGTGTGTTGATGGTGGCGGTTGCAAACCTCGCCCTTCAGGTCGGGGAGTAGGTCAGACAAGGCTCGTGAAGTCTTTTAGATGGATCTCCCGCTATCACGTAGCCTCTGTGGCTGTGGTGTTCCCAACCTTTTTCCCGCTATTGCGCTTAACAGAGCTGTGGCTACCCCCGGCGCCTCTCCCCTTTTTGGGATCTCCGCTTGGGGGTGCCGTGGCGCCGCGTGTGTTGCGCCGGATGGGTCTAGGTGACGCGTTTTATGTATCCTGGTCTGGGGGTGTAGGCCTCGCCGTTGCGGATTAGCAGGTCTACGATGCGCTGGACCTCGGCGGGGGGGATTCCCAGCTTCTCGGCCTCTGCCTTGAGCTTGTCGATTTTGACGGGGCCTTTCTCCGCCTCCTCCATCTTCTTTAGTAGCTCCACTACTTTTATGTAGGCTTCTCTGCGGGAGGCGGGGACGCCGGTTATTATTGCGTCGATGTCTATGGCGCCCGACTCTATGTCTATGCCTACGGATTTGAGGAAGGCGAGGTAGAGCCTTATGGCTCTCTCGGCGTCTTCGGCGGTGGCTATGGGGGACAGCCTCATCTTGGCCTCGGCGGTGGTGAGGCGTATGAGGGCTTCCAGCTGCCTGGCGGTTATGGCTATGGCTGTGCCGGGGCCTTGGTAGCGCCTCCTCATCTCTAGGTAGAAGGCTTTTATCCTCTCCTTTGCCTCTTCGCTGAGGAGCGGCCTCACGTACCGCCTGGCGTACATGATGTACTTCCTCAGGAAGTCCGGCCTCAGCACGTCGCGGAAGGCCTCGGGGGTTTTGCCGGAGTGGAGGTCTAGTATGTGGCCGGCGACGGCTGAGTCGAAATCCTCCCTGGGCTCGTCCCGTATTACGAAGATTAGGTCGAATCTGCTGAGGAGGGAGACGGGCAGGTCTATGTTCTCCGCCACTGTGCGGTTGGGGAGGTACCTCCCGAAGGCTGGGTTGGCGGCGGCGAGGACGGCGGCTCTCGCGTTGAGGGTGGCCACTATGCCTGCCTTGCTTATGGATACGGTGTTCTGCTCCATCGCCTCGTGTAGGGCCACCCGGTCCTTGGCGTCCATTTTATCTATCTCGTCTATGACGGCGACACCCTTGTCGGCCAGGACGAGGGCCCCCGCCTCTAGGTAGAACTCCCCCGTCAGCTTGTCCCTGACCACGGCGGCGGTGAGGCCCGCTGCTGAGGAGCCCTTGCCCGTGGTGTAGACGGCGCGGGGGGCGATCTTAGCCACAAACTTCAACAGCTGGGACTTGGCGGTGCCCGGGTCGCCTATTAGGAGGATGTTTACGTCGCCTCTGACCCTGACGCCGTCTGGGTACACGATTTCGTTTCCTCCGAAGAGCAGGCAAGCAACTGCCTCCTTCACCTCTTCGTAGCCGTATATGGAGGGGGCGATGGACCTGACTATTAGCTCCCTCACGTCGGGCCGCCTCGAGATTTCGAGGATTTTCTGCTCGTCCTCCTTAGTGATCTCCTCCACGAGCTCCTTGTTCATCGTCTCTACGTGGACTCCCTGGACGTAGGAGGTGACGATGGGGGGCCTGCCCTTCCTTAGCTCGCTGAGGGTGAGGTCGACGATTCCCGACAGCGCCACTATGTCGCCGGGCTTGACAGTGTCTACCAAGTCGTCTAGCAACACCGCCTCGATGCTACGGGGTAGCTGGCCGGGTGGGAGGTCCTCCGGCCTCTCTTGTATTATGACCTTCTGCCAGTCTATGTACTGGGAGAGCTCTGTGACTAGGGTGAAGCTCTTTGAGGCGCCGCATCTGGGGCACTTGGCGGGGGGCTCGACGTGGCGCTCCAGCTCCTGCATGAGCTCGATCTCGTAGCCGCACTGGGTGCACCGGTACAGCGCCTTGTATAGGAAGTGCTTCGGGGGGGTCTGCCTGGTGACTATACCCTCTATTTTTATGAGGCGGCCTATGTACTCCGACCTGAGCTTCCTCAGAGGGACCGCCAGCGGGGGGTTCCGCACTCTGAAGTAGAAGCGCTTAAGCTGCCTGGCGGTCTCGGGATCCTTCTCCTCTACGATTTCCCGCACCACCTTGTCCGCCTCTGGCAGGACCTGCTTAGGCCTCTCTATTACTAAGTCTGCCAGTGTCTTGTCAAACATCAGGATGTCGTGGAAATCCACCTCCAGCGACCTCTTCCGCTGGATAATCATGTTGATAAGCTCGTCGGAGATCTTCTCGTTACCCGTCACCAACTCTCTAAACTTGTCGCGCAGGATATCCAGCTCAACCTCAACAGTCACACATACACACGCCGACCTGCTTAAAAAAGTGAAGCTGTATTACCACAGGCACCCACAGGTGCCCATCTAAAGCCCAGACTATCTGCCAGCCCTTTCAGGGCGTTCTTTACTGCTTTAAACGACTCACGCCAGCCGGGCGGTAGGTGTGCCAGCTGTACCCAGCGTGGTGTCTCAACCCGAGGCACTTCGGAGGTGAAGAAGTGCAGAACTCCTAGATAGATACCGCTTTTCTTCAGGTTTTGTCCGTATTCCTCTATTACCGGGTCTAGTTGACTTTCGAGGCTTCTCACGTCTCTATGATGTAGCTTAATTTCTAGACCTATTACCACATCTGTCACCACTGCGACATCTACTAATATCGAGCGCTGTATGGAGGGAATAGATAACTCAGCTTCAGGTACAACATCGCGACATGCACTGGCGGCGTAGCACGCCACGAGGGCGTTTCCCAAAAGGCCGTAGTGACCGCGTGGGTTGCCGAATCTCCTCCTTAGCCACTCCACCCCGGCCGTGCTCCACCCGGCACAC
>NZ_JBMFKV010000062.1:0-10914 GCF_049971835.1 Pyrobaculum sp. | reverse complement strand
GGTGCTGAAGTCGGGGCGGTGCTCTCAAGCTGGAGGCGTACAGACCGACTATGTGGCAATTAACTTTAATGTTAACAATAATCCCAAGGCGACGTTTTCGCAGTCAGTGGTGTACAGCGGCCCGACCCCCGTTAGCTACGGCGGCTCGCTTTACTGGGGGGCACAGGACATAGTGACTTGGCAAGAGGCGACGGCGAACACCCAGGTTTGTGGATACCCGAATCCAGTTAGTGGAGGCGTGGCGAGCAGAGGCAAGTCCGTCGTGGCCGACCCCGGCTTTGGGCAGGTTGCCGAGGTATATGCCGTCTACCAGGCGGGGACGAAGAATTGGGCATACAACGTGTATTACGGACCGCTGTACCTCCCCAGCAACTGGCCTGGGTTCATTGCCGAGGCTTTGGTTAGGCCTAATCCAGACAACTACCAAGCCATAATCAGGCCGGCGCGGTTTGACCTCTACTACTACTCCTACGACCCAAGCAATAGGCACCCCATGTGCGCTGGCTACGTGGGGGTGCAGGCGGTGAGCCCGGTTCTTGTCTGGGCTTTGTGGAATGGCTATGGGGCTGGCGGCGTCTGGAACGGGAGGACGTGGGACGACGGGGGCACTGTGTATTTCAGCAACAGCTGGTACCTCTTTACCATCGCAATGACGCCGAATTTTGTCAGGTACAGGGTGTACAGCTACAACACCACCAGGCCCATCCTCACGCTTTCCACGAAGTCTTGGATTGGTGCGCCGTGGACCTCGTGGCAGTTTTACATAGTGCTTGGTAGCGCCATTGTGGACAACCCCGCCAGCACCTCCTCTACCTGGGTGGAGAAGGCTAGGTATGCCTATGTAAGGGTCAGGCCGTGGGCCGACCCGCCGCCGTCTATTATGTTCGTCTCTATGAGCGGGCCGCCGATGGTGAGGCCGGCGCGTGTCGACGTTTTGGCAAGCCGCGAGGCGTATGCGCTTTCAAACGTCACGGTGAGGGGAGCAATAGGCCTCGTTGGCGTGGAGGACTTGGTCATCAAGAGGAGCACGTCGCTGAACGTGTCGGTAGCCGACTTCCAGGTAGTTAGGGTCGACCCCAATCAGCAGACTTATAGATATGTGCTGGACGTGAGGTCTTCCGTCCAGCGGGGCTCCCTCGCCGCTGCCTTCACCCTCTTCTACAGCCTAGGCGGGTCGTATGTCAACACGACCTGCCCCTCGGCGCTGTGTAGCGTGCGGTTGCTCCAGTACTACGGCTACGTTGGGAGGGTGGATAGAGCTGTGTACGAGCTCTACGTGACCACGCCGTCGTGGGTGAGCCACGCCGTCATTGTAAACGTATACGGCGCCAGGGTCGCCGTGTCGGCTGGCCAGCCGCGGATCTACGCCATCAGGTCGGACAAGACGTACTACTTGATAAACGAGGGCAGTGGAACCGCCGTGTTCGTCGTGCCGTGGCTGTCAACAGGTCCCCTAATCACGTCCGTAAGCCCAGACGATACGAGATTCGCCGCGAGGTTCGACGTGACGGACCGCCGGCGGAGCTGGACTGTGTTGCTGGTGCCCCCTGGCTCCGCGGTGCGTGTAGACCTCGCTGATTCCGTAGATCTGAGGACGTATCTAGTGCCGTGGCAGGCGAGGATACCGAATGTCTGGACAGACGTCTACCCGCCGTGCACAACGCCCAGCTATGTTAGGGTCTACTTCCCGGGCAACGTGACCCTCTTGAGATACTTCGTAATGCTGAACAGAACCTGGGCGTCCCCGCCTGCGGCCTATGCGTATCTCTACGGGGGGTGGAGGAGCGTCCCCGTATATCTAGATCCCAATGGGAGGCTGTGGCTGAAATTCACCGTGAATCCAGGTGAGCAGTTGACTGGCAAGGGTGTAATTGTGGCTCTGTGCGGCGCCGGAGTCTCCACGGCGCCCTCGTCCTTCTTCGACGTATACGTCAGCGGCTCCGGGTCGGTTTCGCTCACCGCTAGTTTGTCCAACTACCCAGACGGCTTCACGGCGGCGGTGTGGTCCGGCGGCGGTGTAAGCGTTGCTCTGTACAACAGCACCCTCTCGTGGACGTGCTCCCCAACGCGGGCGATGGTGGGCATACAGTACACCGGCTCGACGCCGCCTTTCTACTGGCACTACGACGGCTTCTGTTTTGATATGCACATCTGGGAGCAGTACGGCACGGGCTCGGCCAATACCTACATGATTTCGGTAAGTAGAGGCCTTGTGCTTTACCAGATAGCGACCAGCGGCTGGTGGTGGCTGAGGTCCTATCCCAACTCAGCCCCCGCCCTCGGCGGAAGGCCTATGACGGCATTCACAACGCTCTACGCCTCGGCGCCGTTCTCCGCGGCTTTGATACCGTTTACGTGGCCTAGGCCGTACTACTACTTAGATTTTATAAATCCAAATGTTGTATACAGGACGACATGACGTCGCTCGAGGTCTTGATACTAACTGCCTTCGCCCTCTTGATAGTATTCGCGGCTCTGCCCTACGTGATTAACATGCTGTACGCCTCGATGGCGCCTCTTGAGTACAGAACCGCGGCTGGTTACATACTGTCTTTCGCAGACGCGCTCGAGGCGGATGTGGGGATGGCTGGTGCGCGTAAGTACTTCAACCTGCCCTCGTTCGTATACGGAAGCTTCGGCGCCGTCAATAGAACTTACACTTTCACCATTTCGTGCACTACGAAACGCTTCGTCTGGACCTCGGCAGAGGTTTGGTACAACTCCACGTACCTAGTGGGCACCCCGAAGATGTTGCGCGGGCTGGGCGACGGCCTTGTAGTGGTTTACGGCTCCGGCGTGGCGGGGCCGCCGGACTCCTTAATGGCCGCCAAAAGCGGCGACAGGTGGATCAAGGCGTGGCCTAGGATATTCGTGGTGAGGGGGGTAAACGAGGCGTATATCTACGTGATGAACGCAACTGTGAAAGTCCCCAGGGGGGTCACCCCCCAGTACCTTTCCTACGTCGTGTGGAAGATAGACAGGTTGGAGATACCAAACTGCGTCGCTGGCCAGCTGACCCTGGGCGACGACAAGATCTCTCTGTTTGATCAGTCTCAGACGGGGACTGTGTACGTGGTGACGCAGTATGTTAACATCACGCTGACATGAGGGGGGCTGTCTCGGTTGTTACAGTCGTCCTGTTTCTGGCCTTCGCCGCGGCCTTGGCGGTGCTGGCGTTTGTAGTAGATACGCAGGCACAGCGAGTTTTGGAGCTGGATACGCAGACGGCGGCTTCGTCTGCGGCTGACTTCGTCGCGTCGCAGGTGAGAGACGCCGTGTCGAGCGGGGCGGTGCCCGGCGTGGCCTCTATACGGAAGGCGTTGCTGATCCCCCAGACTTTCTACGGCTTCGACACCGCAACTGTGTCTGTGTGTATAGGCAACAGTGGGGGGAATATATATATCAATGTGACTCTGGCGACGACGAGGGGGGCTGGCTCAGCCTACGCCTCGGCGACTAGCTGGGTTTTCAATGTCACTAGCTGGGCGCTGACCAACGGCAAGGGTGTCTACCTAGTGGGGTCCTTTAGGCAGTGCCCCAACTACCAGATCCCCCAGCAGTGCGTGGTCGACGGCATGCTGGACCTCGCGTCGCCTGGTTGCGCCGCTCTTGTGGATAGGGCCTCTATATACGTCACCACGCGCTAGGTTGTGAGCCTCGGCGCGTGGTAGAATACGGCATCGCTTGTATACCGGCTTCGTGGCAAGTCGGCTAGTTTGTAAAAAGAAGGCTTAGGTACCGCCGTGATATATCAAGGTTATTTGTTCTTTACCAGCTCTATGAGAAGCTTCTGTATGTCAAGAAGAGTTGTTTGTAAAGAGTCTATTCTCTTGCTCAGCGAGTCTGCGACGGCGTCTATTCTTTTGTTTATTTCATCTATTCTTCTATTTGTTTCGTCGAGTCTCTGCTCTAGTCTGGCTATTTCGGTCCGCAACTCGCCCATTTCTCTCAGTATGGATCCTAGGTAGAGGAGGAAGATGTCCTCGGTGGTGAGCTTTTTGCCCTCCTTAAGCTTACCAACGACGTGTTCAACGGCGGTCTTAAGCGCATCGTAGACAAAGGCGCTGAGTTCGCCCGACATAGTATCTTCCTTCTATCTGTTTATAAATCTAGTGACGAGCTTTTACAAGCACCGGTGATATATAGAGGTTGCAAATTCTGAAGTAGCTGTGCCTATTTATAAAGTATTTTGTTGTGTTGTGGTTGTGGAGGAGCTGGAGAGGCCTCTGCGCTTTATTAGGATGGCGAGCGGCGTGCATGTAGTGGCTCTGATGACAGAGCCATTTCCGTGTCCGGGCCGGTGTACCTTCTGCCCGTCGGCTGAGGGGGTTCCCAAGTCTTACATGCCCGACAGCCCGGTGGTTCTCCGTGCCAAGAGGAGCCGATACGATCCCTATCTGCAGACCGCTGGCCGTATCAAAGTGTATCTTATGAGCGGCCACCTCCCGTCGAAGATCGAGGCTGTGGTGATGGGGGGCACCTTCGGCGCCTTGCCGCGGTGGTACCGGGAGTGGTTTGTGGCTAATGTCTTCAAGGCGCTGAACGACTACCCCAACTGGGCGGGCTCGGCGGATCCGGCGCCGGATTTGGAGGCCGAGCAACTTAGGAACGAGTCGGCGGCTATGCGCCTCGTCGCGCTCACGGTGGAGACGCGGCCCGACTTCGTGGACGCGGGAGAGGTGGACTTCCTCCTGAGGCTGGGGGTGACTAGGGTTGAGCTGGGCGTCCAGTCTATATACGACGACGTGCTTGCGAGGGTTGGGAGGGGCCACGGCGCCGCAGAGGTGGTTAGGGCGACGGCTCTTTTGAAGGATTCGGCTTACAAGGTCTGCTACCACCTGATGCCGGGTCTGCCGGGTAGCGACCCCGACCGCGACTTGGAGATGGTGAGGGAGGTGTTTTCAAACCCGGACTTCATGCCGGACTGCGTCAAGATATACCCCACGTACGTGGTGCCGGGGACTGCGTTGTACGAGGAGTGGCGCCGCGGGGCGTACCGAAGTTACGACGAGGAGACTTGGCTTGACCTCCTGGCGAGGATATACGCGGCGGTGCCCAGGTGGGCCAGGGTCATGCGCCTCGGCCGCGACATCCCTCTGCACCACGTTGTGGACGGCCCCAGGTGGGGGAACATGAGGCAGGTGGTGCTCCGGCATATGGAGAGGCTTGGGCTGAGGTGTGTGGAGATCCGCTGTAGGGAGGCCGGCGTGAAGCTGGCCAACGGCCTGCCGATTCAGCCCGGCCCGGTGGAGGTTAAGCGCGTTGAGTACGAGGCGTCGGGGGGCGTGGAGGTCTTTCTGGAGGCGGTGGGGCCCGACGACACTCTCTACGGGATTCTGCGGCTGAGGATCCCCCACGGCCCCCACAGGCCCGAGCTCCGGGGGGCCGCCTTGGTTAGAGAGCTCCACGTCTACGGCCCCGAGGTGCCCGTCGGCGCTGAGGGGGGCTGGTGGCAACACAGAGGTATAGGCAGGTCTTTGATGGAGAGGGCGGAGGAGATCGCCGCGGAGTTCGCGAAGAGGGTGGCTGTGATCAGCGGCGTCGGCGCGAGGCCCTACTTCCGCAAGCTGGGGTACGAGAGGTGCGGCCCGTATATGTGTAAAGAGCTCTCAGCCTCGTAGAGCCCTCGCCACGGCGTCTCTAAGCGCGGGGGTCTGCCAGGCGTACAGCCTCCCCACCCCCAGCTCGGGGTCGCGGCTCGGGACGCCGCCTATGGCCGCCGGCGAGAGCTCGACGACGAAGTTGCGGCTCTCTAGCAACTTGGCGAGCCTCAAGCCGCTGGGCTCCGCCAAAATGTCCGGGTCCTCCACCGCCTCTTTTAACGCATCGGTGAGGCCCAGCTCGGCGGCTTTGGCCACCACCCACCTCACCCCCCTCGATGAGGATATCGACGCCAGATACCTCTCCGCGTCCCACCCAGCCTCTGCCAGCTGGAAGAGGCAGCGGGGGTTTCCTCCGCAGAGCCTCCACGCCGCGGCGAAGTCCGGCCCGCCCACCGCATCGTTGAGGCGTTTAAAGTCGTCTTTGTCCATATTCCACATCAGCGCCGTGTGGGCCCAGCTGTGTCTAGAAAGCTCCCGCCTGGACGCGCCCTCAGATGTAAATACTAGGTATGCGATACGGACGCCCGCCAGCGGCCTGGGTATGAGGCCCGCCTCGGCTTTTAGAGACCTCAGATGCCTATCGCCCAGCTCCTGGGCGTGCTTCACCACCACCGCCCCTTCCCTGACGCCCACAGCTGAGAAGAGCTCGTCCACTATCACGAGGATATTCGACGGCGACTGCTTCTCCACGAGGCGCTCAACGACCCGCCCCAGTAGCCACACTGCCGCCCGCGCCGCCGCCCCGCCTATCCGGCCTAGGAGCTCGCCTGCCACATCTGCTAGGACATCCCCCAGCTGTATATTACTCTTGAAGACGTCCTCCCCCCTCCTCGCTTTGCCGTCTAGATATATGGCCACCCCGCGTGGATACCAGTGTGAAAAACGCCTCACCGCCTCCAGAGCCAGCGCCGTCTTGCCGCACCCCTCGGGGCCGTAGACCACATACGGTGTCGACCTATCTGCCCCCGCGTATTCCCGAAGCCAGCCCAGCTCAGCCTCTCTGCCGATAAATACCACACATTGCTAGGCTTGCGTCTTTAAATATCAAAATACTATGTAGAAATTGTAGTGCCTCCCCCTCCGCATTACTCCGGCCGAGAGGACGCGGGTGGGGGCCATGGCCAGTAGGTCCTCCAGCTGGTACTGGAAGTAGATCCTCCTGGCTTTGCCTCCCCACGGCACCTCCCAGACGCCCGGCGCTACCTCGCGCCCCCTCCAAACGTCAGGCGCCCAGACAGTAGCCACGGCCACCCGCCCCACCCGCCTAGCCTCTCTTAAAGCAAGCGCCGCCGCGTCGCGGGGCATGTGGTGGATAACCGCCACAAAGTACACCACGTCGAAGGCCCCGTCTCTAAAGGGCATCATCGTCGCCTCGCACTCCACAGAGTCCCCGCCGGGCGTCATCCTCCGGTCGAGGTCGCAGTGGACAACAAAGCCGTGTTCATGTTCCAGATACCTCGGCTGGGCCCCCCTGCCGCTCCCGACGTCAAGCGCCTTGTTGCCAAATGTGGCGAAGTCCGCCACGGGTAGGGGCCTCCTCCTCGTCGCCTCGTACTCCTCACCGATTGAGATGTACGCCTCTCTAGCTTCTTTCGCCCACCACATCTTGTAGAGCTGAGAAGGTCTTCTCGACGACGCGCCTCATTTCCTCTAGCTTCTTATCAACGCCGTTGCGCCTGGCGAGTTCAAGGAGGTAGCCCCAGTCGAGGTGCTCTCTCTGTGCGCTCAGCACCGCGGCGGCGCGTTCGCAGTCGGCTGGAGACTCCCGGTAGGCGCACGCGTTGAGGCTGGACACGATGGCGTCCTCCGGCGACTGGACGTATACGCTACCTCCACATATACGTAACTCCTTTACGCGGCCTGTGTAGGTGTAGCCGACGAGGTCGAGGTAGAGAGCGCCGGGTCCCTCGTATACCCGCGACATCCTCCTCCATCCACGTTTTGTAGTAAGCTCTTCGAAGATGCGCTTGGCCTCCCCTACCTTCGGGGTATCTATGACAAAATCTACATCTCCTGTTCCGTACGCCCCCCCGCTGTACAGCTCCACCGCGAAGCCGCCCACAATAACTACCCTCCCTAGACCACGCCGCTTAACCTCTTCATTCAGCTCGGCCAAAAACCCAAGCGCAGGGCTACAGGAGCTCATCCACAACGTACACCCCCTCTACCAGCCTAACTCTGTACCTCTTATGCGGCTCGAGGCTTCTAAGCGTAAATACATCGTCTGAAAGCCAAATCACATTTTGCCCCAGCCTTGCAGACATTATAATAATCTTCTCTAGCCTCTCTTCAGCCACCTCCTTGGGGAAACGCCTTACACGCCCCACATATATCAAAATGCATCTGTTATAAATACCCAATGGAGCCGGCTGTCTGCTAAACGCAGTGTGGAGAGAGGGGGGCGCCGGGTACCCCCGCTTCTGTTGGGGTATGTGTCTACCCCCCTACCCGGGCCTCGCGCGGGCCTCACAGGCCCTGCTTGGGGGCCGCGCCTCCAGCTGGTTTTTACCCCCGCCTTTCGGCGGCCCGCTGGAGGCTCCCCGCGGCGGTGCGGGAGGTTCCAGAGGCTGGCCGTCTCCGAGCCAGCCCCGTCCCCTCGGCGCCCCTATTTTCTAGCAGTGCTGGGATATAAGCTTTACACGGTTGCCCCTGTAGTATATCTGTGCTTGTTTTTATATCGGGTTTTTGTGAGTTAATGGTGTTGCTGATGGGCCGTGTTGATGGGGTGCCTAGGAGAGTTGTGAGTCTCAACCCGTCTGTTAACGAGTTCTTGGCGTTGCTCGGCGTTGAGGTCGTCGGGCGTGACGCCTTTTCGTACAGGCCGAGGGAGCTGATGAAGGTGCCTATCGTGGGTACGTTTACGGATTTCGATGTGGAGCGGGCGCGGGCGCTGGCCCCCGACTTGTTTATCCTCTACTACCCGGTGCAGAGGCATTTGTTAGAAAAGGCGGCGGAGGTGTCCAGGGCTGTTGTGGCTGTGCCGACGCCGGTGAATATCGACGCGGTAGTTGCCGTGTTTAGGTTCTTCGCAAGGCTTTTCGATCGCGACGAGGAGGGGGACAGACTGGTAGGTGTCTACCGAGATTTGTTGAGGGGGGCGCCGCTGTACGACGGCGTTCTTGCCATTATTAACCTCGGCGTGTACGACGTGGCTTGCGGCAACTCCTACGTGGCGGACGCGCTTACGAGGGTGGGGCTGAGATATCTAGGGGGGCTCCCATGCGTCTTTATGCACTACGAGGAGCCTCCGCTTGGGCTGTTGGAGAGGGTCAGCTTTGTGATTTACGAGGCCAGGGGGAGGAGCTACAGCGAGCGTGAGGTGGAGTTCCTGAGGGGGAGGGAGTACGTGGTGACTCCAAACGACACCCTGGCGCACTACGGCCCCTCTCTGCCTCTAGATCTCGGGCTCCTCGCCGCCGCCGTCGCCAGGGGGGAGAGGTGGGCGGGGGGTACCTCCAGCGTCTCGAGGCCCTCTCTGCGGGATGCTTGGTACGGCCCCTATAGATGAGGGTTTACATAGGGATAGACGACACGGACAGCCACAGTGGAGGTTGCACAACGTATGTAGGCTACGTATTTGCAAAGGAGGTGTTGAAGAAGTGGGGCCCCGGGGCCTTCCAAGACTTCCCCCGGCTGATTAGGCTGAACCCCAACGTGCCGTTTAAGACTAGGGGCAACGCCGCCGTGTCCTTTGTCCTCGACGTGCCGCCCGGCGACGTAGATGAGCTGTGGAGACTCGCCGTGGAGGTGGTCCAAGCACTCGCAAGGCGGGAGGGGAAGACCGATCCAGGCGTCGCCATGGCCGTCGGCTTGGTGCCGGAGCGCGCGCGGGTCCTATACAGAATGGCGCTGACGCAGGTGGTCAGCGTAAGCGCGGCTGAGCGCGCCGGGCTTAAGACGTGGGGCGGCAGAGGTAAGATAGGCGCCGCCGCCGCCGTGGGGGCGGAGCTCCCCCTCTCCACCTTCGAGCTTATCGCCTACCGGGAGGGGGAGAGGCTCCCGATACCCCCCCAGCTGGCGAGGGCCATGGAGGCCCTCACCTACCCATTCACCTTCCACAACGTCGATAGGAACAGGGTGTTGATCGAGCCCAGGGGGCCCGACCCCGTGTACTTCGGCGTGAGGGGGCTAACCCCCCAGCACCTCGTATACGCAGAGTCTCTTTTAGAGAACTGGGGCTTCAAGCCGTCTGGGTGGGTTATCTACAGGACTAACCAAGCCGTGGACGCCCACATCGAGCTGGGGATCTACTTCGACGAGCCCTATCCCTACTCTTTCTACAGAGCCAGAGGCGTAGTTCTAGGCGTAAAGAGGGTGGGGGGGAGGCACCTGGTGGGCTGGCTGGACAGCGGCCTTCCATTCGTGGTCTATAGACATCTGGGGAGGATGGCGGCTGAACTGGAGAGATGCGTTGGGTGCGACGTGGAGCTCTACGGGGGGCTGAAGCCCCGCGGGGGGCGGCTCTACCTATACGTAGAGAGGGCGTACATCCTCGGGCGCTACCGGAGGGCTAGGGAGAGGTGTCCCTACTGCGGAGGCTCGCTGGAAAGCGCCGGGGCTGGGAAGGGCTGGAGATGCCGCGTCTGCGGCACGCTGTTCCGCAAGGCCGCCACCAGGTGGATATACGACTACGCCCCCAGGGCTCTGATTCTGCCCAGGCCCGGCGAGTGGCGCCACCTCCTTAAGCCACCCGGGGTTGAGCCGGAGATCGCAAGCTTCTTCTCCCCCAGCGCCGTCAGGTGGATTGTCTAGAGCACGCCCGAGGCTTTGACAACCTCTTCTACAAAACCCCGGGCTTGCGCCGACAGCGACGAGAGGTACTGATCTATCAAGCTCGCAATGAGCAACTTAGGCAGATCCTCCCTCCTCACCCCCCTGGCTCTGAGGTAGTACTCCCTCTCCTCATCCAGCGCGGCGTCGGCGGCCGAGTGCCTAGCCCCCTCCACCTCGCCAGTCTCCACCAGGATGATGGGCTGGGTGTTGGCGACGGCCCCCTCCCCCGCTATGTACACCACGCCCTCCACCGCGCTGTCGCTACCAACTCCTCGCTTCGTGATGCGGCCCACGGCCCTCTGCGTAACAAACGACTTGTCCGCCGCCACTGCGTAGAGCCGGGCGTAGCCCCTGCCCCTAGGCGCGTCGTTTATTACAGAAACCACGTGGTCAAGCCTAGAGGCGCCGGTGCCCAGCTCAAGACCCACCACCTCAACAGAGGCCCCCTCCCCCGTTACGTATTCCTCCCTCACCGAGTTCATCACGCCCCCCATCACCAAGGGCCTCGCGTAGAGGGCGCTCTTCACGGAAAGCGCTG
>NZ_JBMFKV010000061.1:0-11092 GCF_049971835.1 Pyrobaculum sp. | reverse complement strand
CTCCTCTTCGCTCTCTCCCACTCCCTCCTCTCAACCTCGGCGCCTTTTACATACA
The DNA here is from genome assembly GCF_049971835.1 of Pyrobaculum sp. Lineage (NCBI taxonomy): Archaea > Thermoproteati > Thermoproteota > Thermoprotei > Thermoproteales > Thermoproteaceae > Pyrobaculum > Pyrobaculum sp. The sequence goes on along the minus strand of NZ_JBMFKV010000061.1, from coordinate 11,037 downwards.
CCTTCATGCGTGAACTGCCCCTTCTTTATATATCGCCAGTGTGTGGTTCAACATATTTTTTGCAGAATACCGTTTGACAGTTAGCCAGCGCGCTTCTATAACCGCTGTGTATATAAACCTGTGCGTTTTTCAAGGCATGCAGAAGCAGAAGCTGAGGTTCTACGACATAAAGGCGAAGAAGGTGTTCGAAACCGACAGCTACGAGGTTGTTGAGAAGAGCACTGCGAGGGGCCCAATGCTCTTCGCGGTGGCCAGCTCGCCGTTCACTGGCGTCAAGGTGTACAGGCTACTTGGCAGGAAGAAGTAGGGGGGAAAAACCCCTCTTTTTTCAGCTCTGGGTTTTCGCGGCTATGTACCACTCCGCCAGTATGGCAACCGCGATTATTACGCCTAGGATAGACACTACAAGCGACACGTAGTAGTTGCCAGCCTCCCCCGCCCACCTCGACAGATCCGACCACCAGGGGAGCTCCGCCCTCGCTCCCATGTACCTAGTCATGTTCTTCATCAAGGAGGAGAATACGGAGGCCAGCGCGCCGCCTAGGAAGATGCCGACAACAGCCAGGATGAGGCCGGTGCCGAAGGTGGCTGGCCTTGATGCGGACATGTGGTAAATATGCGCGTCTGTTTAAAAGGCTATCCGGAGAGGATCTCGCCCATCCACTGTATGAACTTGTACACGCCGAGAGCAGCCATGAGGGAGAGCGCGGTGTAGATGGCGAATGCAACCGCGTCGAAGGAAATGGCGTCGTGCGCCTGCTTGTAGTAATCAGACATGCCGCCCACCTTTGCGATCTGTATGGCCAGCGCCGAGAGGAAGGAGAATATGTACGCGGTGATCGTCACGGCGGCTAGGGTTAGGAAGATCGCCAGAATCCTCATGCTCTGGCCTTCGCAGTAACAGCCACTGGCTCCCTCAGCTTCAGCCTCTCGGCGAACCTGCGTATCTCGGCGGCCACCTCCTGCGGCACCCTCCCCACGTGCTTCTTCATGAGAGCGATGAGGTAGATGGCCCTCGCCCTCGCCAGATCCGGCGTCATCGGTATGATTCTGCAGGAGTGATCGTACGTCCAGCCCCTCCTCAGATCGCGTTCTATCTGCGCCAGGTACCACATGTAGTTGTAAGGCGTCACGCCGTACACGTCGCAACCCAGCCTCTCGTTGACGCAGTAGCAAGAGGAGGGCCCTGCGTAGATGTTCCTCCTCGCGGGCATATACACCATGGGGTGTAGGTTAAAAAATCTGTCGCGAGACTGAGCGCTTCAACACTGTTTAGGCCCCCCGCCAGGGTAGAGAGATTCTATGAGCTTCCTCAGGCGGCATTCGGTCGGCATGAATCCGTGTAGTAGGTACAGCGCAATCTCCGACCACGGATTGTCCCGCCTGGCGATCAGCCTCAGCTCCTTCTTCGCCCCGCCACACAAGATAAAGACAAGGGCGCACCGCTCAGGCGAGTAGCACCTCTTCCTGCACCTTATCCTGTAGAGCTCCCTCAGCCCCCTCCGTATCTCTTCAAACTCCTCAAGGCCCAGGTGCTTCGCTATCACCCTCATTTCGTTCAGCAACACAATCTCCTCGCGGGTGTTCTTCACCCGCCTCAAAAGCTCCTTAGCCCTGCGGTACGCTTCGAGGAGGCACGCGTCGATCTCTTGGGTAGATCTTATCCTGTACCCCCTCCTCAGCCACGCCGCCGCCTCGAGGCAGTCCCGCGCCTTGACTGGCCAGATGATGTAGGAGAGGAGCCTCCTCCAGCGGTTCATACCCCATCGTAGTAGCGCGCCATCTCGGCAATGAGGTTGACGTCTTCAAGCCACACCTGTAGGTTTGTTGCCAGACATTCGGCGTAGGTCTCTCTCCTCGGCGGCCCGAACCACAGCGATACAAACTGGACGCCGGGATCGTGCGTATCGATCGGCTCCATACACTCATCTACGCGGATTGCCCACGCAACCGCCGCCTCGTGGGGCTCCACGTCCAAGTACTTCCCGTGCCTCTCAGCCAGCCGCTTGTATATACGCCAGAAGGCCCACCAGCTCCGCACCACATCCAGCCTCCGCGGCCGCGTCGACACGCGCCACAAGAACCGCGGGATGTACCTACCCCCGCGGCGCAGGATCATACAGACACGTCTAGTCTGCACCCATCCTCACCGCAGATCAGCTCCGCTCCGCAGTCGTACTCGCGCCACCGCTCGTCCGCACACACCGCCTCGAGATACGCACTGCATCCGTATTCATCACACTTGGCGCGCTCAGCGATGTAGGCGAGCGCTTTGCGGCACATTGGGTTGGCTAGACACGTAGCGAGCCTGGCAAGGCTCATAGCTCCGTCTTATCGGCGTCCACCACCTTTTCCAGAGAGGGATCTGTGGCGAATGACATCTTTACGTTACCGCTGTATATCTCCACAAGACAGCCATCCTTATCGCAACCAACGACGAAGAGATCGATCTTGTTTATGTACCAGCATATCACGTCAAACTCCTCGCCTCTGAACTTTGCACACCCGCTTGCTATGTTCTTGTACACCTTCTCGATCACCTCCTCCCTATTCATAGCCACTCTGGCCACTGGATTTCCCCCCGCGGGAGGGGCGGAGGCGTGTAGAACATCGGCGGTAGCACGACTATGAAATATCCGTGGCTATCCACCTCCCTAATCCACACCGCGTCTCCTATCCCGTACGATTCGTAGAATCTGTCAGGTAGCGAGGCCTCGCTCTCTGGCAAGTCGCGAGGTTCAACGACAGCGACGCCGCGCCCGCGTCTTGAGAACCTCCTCACCGTCATCACCACACAATGCCGAGCGCCTTCCTCAGCTTCATAGCCATATCTCTGACAGTGTACTTGTTGATGCCGAGCACGGCGGCTACGTCGCTCCTCCTCACGACCCCTGGGTCGCCAACCGCCAGGTAGTACAGAGCCGCTGCGATAGTCTTGGGGCTCCTCCCCTGGTACACCCTCTTGTCGAGCCTCTCAAACAGCTCTAATGCTTTAGAGAGGGCGCCCGCTCCGAGGGCGCTCTCCAGGCGCCGCAGGTATACGGAGACTGCGTCGCGGTACAGCGTATAGCGCTTGACTGGCAACTCAACGACGACGCGGCGCGCGGGCGGCCGCGCCGGCTCTACATACACAGCGAACCCCAGAATCGACCCGCAGCTCCTGCACACATACTCCCCACTATCCTCCACGACGTCTCTAGACCCGCAGAAGGGACACGACTCGGGATACACGTCTACGTACTTCTGCCTCGCGGGCCTAGGCTCAAATCTATACTCGGTCATACCCCCTCCCACCAGCACCTCTCCTCGTCGCACACCAATCTTCTGCCACTGGCCTCCAAGAGGCACTCGCCAGTGACGATGCATCTAGTGTTTCTAACCACGTACTCCACGAGGCGGTTGAGCGCTGGCCTCTCATGCTTCATACCCAGCAACTGATCCACCACCCTTCTAATCTCCTCGTAGCTCATACCCTCCCCTCTTCTCCGCTCTCCTCCTCATACACCTCGCCCCACGCCTCGGGGAAGTCCCTCTCAGCCCAGACGGTGAAGCCCTTCACCTTCCGCATCTTGACCTTCTCCGATACCCTCTTCAATAATTCATTAATTATCTCGTCTGTGCTTTCCAACACCGTGTCAACACGGCGCTTCCACTGTTTGTCCTTTGGATCCCACTTGAACCCCAGCTCTTTTAACACACTCCGCAACTGATACGCCAGTCCGCCATACACCCAGATGTAGCCACCGTCAGATGATTCTTTGATCACCAGCCTTCTCTTCTTCTCGGTGCTCATAGCCATATCACAACTCATCCTTGTAGCAGTACTCCTCTCCATATTCCGTGGCACATATTAGATTTGGCTCTATATCAATGCGATCTGCGTCAGGGTGCAGATACCTCATGATATCTCTAACATCGTCGAAGTACCTAATCTCATAGAGAGCGTTCTCGTTTTGTTTATTATCGTAGAATACACACGCCCAGATACCGTCTCTACAACGCAAACACGTATCATAATCGCTTAAATAGATGAGCGGCTTGGCGTACGTCATATCCCCACCACCTCGACGTCGTCGTACTTCGATACAATGTGTATTTTCACCGTAGCTTCTAGTATATCATTGGGAAAGTCAGTGACACAGTCGAAGCTCTCGCGGTCCTCGAAGCTCCAGCACAGCAGACCGCCGCTCCGATCTAGTATCTCCAACTCGCCATTGTCGCCATCATATATGATAATGTACTTTTCTGCGGCCGCGGCGGCCATAATGGCGGCGGCGTACCTGCTTTTGGCGGAGCCGCGCTCTACGGCTTTCGCCGCCAGCTCCCTGAACCACTCCTTCAGCGTGATCACGGCTCCACCTCTATCTTCCTGGTGAGGAGCCTTTTCGCGTAGTCTACAAGCTCACCGTCGTTTATAATGACTATGACGCCGCCGCGCTTCGTCGCCTGGTACTCCAGCTTCTTCACGCGGACGCCGCTGATCCTCACCACCCGGCCCTCCTCCACGGCCCTCTTCAGCTCCTCGAGCTTTTTGATAAGGATCTCGTCACTCATCGTCATGTTTAATCTCATCGCATAGCAGTATCATTTCGTGATCTGTTGTTTTTACATATATCACCCGATATCCGATGATCACCGACACATGTGAGTCACTTACTTGGTCTTCAACGCCCCTGGACGCGTAGTCGAACGGTGTGTATATTGCGACGTGGCTACCCTCAACAGTGATTGCGGCGACGGGGCGCGCGCACCACCTGGAAGCGCGTATGTAGTTCATCAACCTGTCTGTCACGCTAGTCGTGACCCTAACAGCGGCGTTTTTGGCTAGCACATCAGCCAGCTCTCTGTAGTTCATAGGTACCACACCAGGTACTTCTTTAGGCTTCTCACGAGGAGCACTATATCGTCGCGCCGTGGCGTGTAGACGGCCCCGCAGTACCCCTTGAAATGTGGCTCCAACCCCTCGGCTTTCAGCATTTTCTCAGCCGCGCTAGAGACGCAGTACGCCTCGACTTTCTCCAAGATCATCCTAACTACATCGCCGCTTGGTATCTTTACTATGTAGACATACCCCTCATATGGCATGACATCTTCCCACCTCTCCATGATCACAAACCTGCCAGACTCCCTCTCTACGACGTTAGCAATCTTCTTTACAAGCTCCTCGGCGGATACATCTATCTCATCCCACCCGCGGCAGTACTCATAAGCGTTCCACCACGGCACCGATATCTTTACGCTACACGTCATAGGTACCACAGCGCTAAGAACTCTAGATCATCTGGCTTGACGTCTTTAACGTCACCACCTGTCCTACTCCTTAGCCGAATCACCAGCGCAACGTCGCCAGGCTTCGGCGCATACATACCCCTATTGTATGCTATTTCTCTACCTGTCAGAGAAGCCAGCAGCCTCGCCGTAGCTTCATGCCCTATGAAGCTCTTTATATCATTTGCTCTCCGCAACACCTCAACTGCTGTGGATACATCTAGCTTTTGTATGAACATGAACCCCTCATATGGCACAGCAGCGTTCAACAAGACCACGCCGCGGTTAGCTACTTCCCTCACAAACTCCTCACGGCTGATCGCGGCTGTGCCCCACCCAGCTATGTAGCCACTTCCATCTACCTTCCACTGAGGTATGTATATGGGGGCCTCCCGGGAAGCCGCGGCCTGGCCCCCTTCGGCCGCGGCCTTGTTTTTGTTCTCACTCATGTGAGAGAGAAAATTGGGGATTTATAAATGTTTCGCTCCTTGAGAAAGAAAAGGAAGAAGAAAAAGAGAGAAAAAGAGGGAGGAGCTAAAAAAGCAGGAGTAGGTTTCCCACGTCTTTTTCGCTGTACTGTTTCGAGAATAATAGCTCCAACTTCTTTTGATCCCATCCCGCCCACGCCACGAAGTCGCCAACCAACTCGCTATCAGCGAAGACGCACTTCGCGCGGCGGGGATTGAATGTGTTGGGATATTTGAACAGGAAAGATGTGGTCTTTCGGTATTCAAACCCGCAGTCGTCTTTTACTCTTATCAACGAAATCTGTAGTACAACCCCCTCTTTGGTTCCGAACTTCGAGATGTATATATAGCTCTCTCTATTTACATTGTAACGGAGCTTGGCGTAGTAAGAGGAGGGTATGAACATCTGGGTTGGCTTCACAAACCTGTTGGCCTTTATATCGACTAGGAGTGCAAAGCTCCACAGCGGTTTACCGCTGTACTTGTTCTCTATTTCCACCTCACACAGTTCTGTTACCGAGCCGAGCACCTGTGTTGTTTTCTCACTCATGAGTGAGAGAAAACTGTGGGTTTATAAATGTTTCGTCTCTGAAAAGAGAAGGAGAGAAAAGACGGGAAAAAGGAGGCTATTGCAGGAGCCGCAGAATTTTTCTCCTACAAAGCTCCTCCAGAACTCTGGAGAAAGACGGGTAGAGCAGAATGTAGTCGCCTTTATCCTCAATCCCGTACGGCCACAGAATTCTTGGAATCTGCCCAATATCGCCGCCAACTAGCTCGTTTAATTTGCTCCTCTTCACCGCCACGTACCCCTCCTCCCTAAGCCTCTTGATAATATCGCTGAATTTCCTCGCCAGCTCTATTATCAGTGGGCTCGTCATGCCAACACTCTGATCTCGCCTTTCTTCAGTAGAACTTCCCAAGCTTCTGCGGTGTCGGCCAGGAAGACGAGTCCATACGCGAGGCAACCGAACCTCTCGCCATACTCGTCGTATAACGACACAGCAACCCCACAACGATCATATACGCCACCCCTATCCGCCCAGTATGAATATTTCATCCAGAGCGTTCTTTCGCTTAATGTGGGACATCTGCTCTTTATTGCGGCGGCTAGCATTTCGCTGAATTTCGACTCGCCTGCCATCACCACACCCTCGCTGAGGAGCTTTTCTCTCAACTTCCTGCATTCCTGTAGCATAATTTCCGGAAAATCACACTCGTCTATTATGTCTTGCGCGGCGGTCATGGCTCATCGAATGAGTAATATGCTTTCGAGCCTTCTATTACCATCCATATCGTAAACTCCTCATTAGTCGGCGCGGCTATCTTGTACTGTATTTTCGTATTGTCAACCACGTGCTCATCAATCTTGAACCCCGCGGCTCTGGCCAGCTTCAGCGCCTCCCTCGCAGCACTCCACTCCTCGCCCCTGGTGCTCAGCTTTTTGCGCAGGTACTCCTCAATCACTGCCTCAGCTTCATAGAAGTAGATTAGGTACAGTATCTCATTATTGACGTCGCGTGTTATATCGTAGTCGGCGAATACGTACACATCGCCGTTGGTCTCTTCATCTGTATACACTCTATACTTCGACAGCGCATCTAGCACGTGCTCGTAAATCTCTCTCTCCAGGCGGGCTTTCACTGCGTCTCTTATGAAGCCGCTGTCTATTCCCTCTACTGCTCTCTCTATCTTTTCATCTATTTTGTACACTTTTTCGAGAAGGCCCCACAGCGCCTCGTTCACGTAGTAGTCGCCAACTATGACGCTCTTTTCGCGCAACACCACCAGCGCCGCGACCTGCCTCGCCAGCTTCTCTACGTCAAGGATGGCTTCCTGGCTCTTGGCGGCGCTCATATTTCTACTTCTGTCCCCCGCTGTCATGGCACAGCTCAAATCTGTATTCTACATACCAAAGCGGATCGTAACCAATCGCATATACGCAACCATCTACGTTGTAGTACACCGACGTGCTGTTGCCCGTCGGCGCGGCTATTTTGTACTCTAAAGTTCCATCGCCGCGCTTGATCGTTTCGACGCCGAACCCCGCCTCTGCGGCGCGGCTCAAGAGCTCCTTCGCCGCGCTCCAGTTGCGATCATATTTCTCCCTCACCTTATCTGTGACGTACTTCTCTATTACACGCGCCAAATTTTCCCACCAATCTTCATTATTTGCATAGAGCAACACGGTGCGCGCCGCTTCAATGAAATCTCTGTTGAGACTTCTAACGATGTCAACCGCGGCGTCGGGCACAATTATGTACAGAGCGTGTAGCCCCTCGCCAACCGCATACTTCTCCATGTGCTTAAGTATCTCTTCAGTTCCAAACGGCGTGATAAATTCACCTAACGCATGAACTATTTCTGTTATCGCCAGCGTTAAGTCGAACCTATCCAACACGATGTTTTTCTCGCCCATCATCGCCAGCGCCAGCGCCTTCTTAGCTATCTTCTCCACGTCTAACGCGGGAGCGCTGTTCTGTTGCTGGGCCGTATTGTTATTTCTCTCGGTCACCATGGCTCCTTGAGAAGCTCGTAGAGCTCTTTGCTTTTCTCGCCAAGCAGATCTTTTACGGCGGATAGCCATCTATCCAACGCGTAGGGGTTGAACAACCCGGCTTGTTTCAACTCCGTGAAGGCGCATTTGGCTATCTCGTAATTCTCCTCGACGCTGTTAGTCGAGTGGACGAGCCAGCCTCTTTTCGCCACGCCATTCAGCGCTCTGTACAATACAATACTGCTAGCTATGGTCCGGCCGTTGTACCTCCGCACGCCGAGGAACACAGCCCTTTTGCCAGCTCTCATATATATCACCACCTTTCCGTTATAGAACTCTACGCTTATCTCATCATCTCCGTACACAGCAACAGCACCTCTACATATTTCGTCCGGGCGCATGATGACGCTGGGGGAGCACGTCTTCACTTCAGCGCGCCACACATACCTACCATTAGCGTCCTCCCCTGCGTAGTACCACACCCTGGCATTCCTCCACTTCTTTGTTTGACAGTGGGGCTGTTCTGTTGCCAGGCCAGCCCCCATGCCCGCCCCGGCCGCCTCCGCGGCGGCCACTTGTGTTTTGTTTTCGTTTTCCATGAGAGAGAGAAAATTCCAGACTTATATAGGTTTCGTTCAACTGTTGTCGACAATATTTTTGACATGTGGCTAAATCGTAATCATACGTAACAGTTATATATATGGCAGTACTTACCTACATGACCGCCGAAGCGGAGAAGGATTACGTAGAGGTGTATCTCATACGGTTCAACCTGCCGAACCACCGCGGCGAGGGGGGCGAGGTGTACAGGGCGCTGAACTCGGCGAACAAGACTGTGTACCATCACGCGCACAGGCTGTTCTTCCACCACCCGGTCCTCCACTTCCTCTCCTTCGAGCCGCCATACGAACAACTCCGGTGGCTCATGCAGAAGCACCGGGAGATGATCGCCAGCGCCGTCGAGAAGAGCGAGGAGCTCAAGGCCAAGCTCGCCGAGCCCTTCTCCTACGTCTACAGATTCATCCTCGACAGAGACGCCTACTGCCGGCTTGTGAAAGAGCTCCTCGTAGCGTACGATAGAATATACGAGGCGAAGTTGCTCGGCAGAGGCGGCTACTCAAAGTTCATGATCTCCGTTGCAAAAGCCAAGATAGAGCAACTGGCGAAGATACTAGAGAGGTGCGGAGGTAGTCTATAGATATCGCGCCAGTGTGGCCAGCTCCTCTACCGACGCCTCGCCGTCGACAAATCGCCGCATTGCGTGATCTTGCCTAATTTCGGCGACCGCCGCTCACGGATTTTATGGCCTAAAGAAGGAATGAAGAAAAAAGGAGAGGGATCAAGCGCGGGTTCCAGCCCATCCCCCTCGCCCCCCGCACGGGGCTCACCGGGGATGGAGGCCCCAGCGGACACTACATCACAATTTTTGAAAAAATTATTTTGTTCCAGCTCTAAGTTTTATGTATGTCTGTAGCAGTTCCAGTAGCTTGATGTAAAGATCGGCCTCGTTTTGGAATTCAATCATATACTTTCTACATTCTGCGTCGCCGCTCTCTATCAAGCTTGGCGAACATTTCCGTATCAACACATCTATACTCTGACATAATCGTGTCAGACGCTTTATTATATCGTTAAATAAGTAGCTATCCATATCCTACGGTTCGCATGCAAATGCTCTTGTATGGTATTCAATAATGTCCTCTCCACGCATGGTTGGCCCAAGCGCAAACTCCGGTAAATACGGATTTGTTGTCAGGAACATCATATGTAAATTATTGTCACCAATTGCCAACACTATTTTACACAATTTGTCTCTATAGCGCAGAACGACATCTTTTGAAACTTTGCCAGGCTCATACTCGTCAGGTGCAAACTCGTCTGTCTTAAGCCGGATAACCAAATAATCATGAAGCGGGTTGTCAACAAGCTGGCCTAGATTACCACAACCACCTCCGCAGATTCCCTTTCTAATCAGTGCCAGTAACATAATTTAACAGAACGGGAACCTTGCGTATTCACAGAGCTTCTCTATGATTTCGAGAAGCCTTATTGGTCTCGCAAACGGTACATCGCTTGTGATTGCAATAAAGTATAGATCGTCGCTGTAGGCGTCTACCGATATATCACCGCCATTGTGAGTATTGATATAAATCATTAATCTATCGTTTTCCTTCCTACTTCCATCCACTACTAGATCCCCCCTCCAGTTATATAGCTTGAAGTAACCATAGTGGGGGTAGACATATAGCTTCCACTTATTCCGCTTCTCGAACACCACTGTGTCACTATTGATCCATATCCCTACATTCCACGGATATGTAGATTTGTCACTTGACTCGACAAAGCTCCTCAATGTATTGTATACTTGTCTTGATACGTTGTGTATCTCCAAATTCCTAACTGGCTTTAGTATTTCTAGTTTGATCTGTTCCGTTGTTTGGTTTTGGGATTCGGATGGGATCGTTTGGGTTTTGGGTTCGGTGTTCATGACAGTGAGAACCTGGAAGTTTATAACAGTGATGTTCGACTAGTGTCGGTATTACTTTCGGCTTTTTGCGAAATCTATAATGACTTTGCGGCCGCCACTGCATATATAGACTACTGTGATCTATACATGTCTTTTCGAAGTGGTTTCTATGTGGAATTAGGTTTCTGTCCTATGTGGAACTAGCTTCTGCCAAGAAACTGGATTGTCGTGACACCGGTTTTCTCTCAGTAGTAGAATTTGGTTTTTTGCAACACTGAGTTCTTTGTAGAGATCGATTCTGGTTTTTTGTGGAATCTGTTTTCAAAACGAAATCATTGCTT
>NZ_JBMFKV010000060.1:0-11204 GCF_049971835.1 Pyrobaculum sp. | reverse complement strand
CTTCATCTACACTCTCCCTGACTCGACGTCAGACGTCTTATCTACGCGGGTATGTAGATCCCGCCCGATCCGTCCATCTCGACAATTTCAACGTGCGTCTAGTTTTGTCAATACATAAGTTTTTTGGAAGGTGACGTCGCCGAGGGCGGCACCGAGCCCTAGGACTTTTTAGGCCTGGCGCATCTGACGGCGTGATATCGGTGACGCAGATATGGCCCTGGCCGTGCCGTTTATATTCGGACTGCTCATAGGGATCCTGATAAGGCGCCTCATCGGCGTGGCCTTGGTGTTGCTGGCCATGTTGCTGTTGGCGGTGGCGGTGGGCTACATCTCGCCGTTGACGGCAATGGGCATTATCCAGAGCTTGGGCTACACGGCGTATTAAGCGGCCGAGAAACTCGGCGTGTTGAAGGCGGTGATCCCCTACTCATTCCTGACCTTCATAATAGGCCTCGTGATAGGGCTCTTGATCAAGTAAGGCCTCTGAACTCCTTGGTTTTGCCGAAGAGTGCGAAGAAAGCCGCCGACATGGCGGCGACGGCTGGGGCGAGGACGAGCCACATGGCGCCGTATCCCCAGAGCTCCGCCGACGCGCCTAGGGCGGGCGGCACAGCCGTGCCCAATATCACCAGGTAGGAGGAGAAGAGGGAGTTCACGGCGTTTCTCTCCTCCAACGACGTAGTCCTGACTATCATTATCGTCGACAGCGTGAAGACGCCTCCGTGCGGCACCCCGAGGATGGCCATGGCGGCCGCCAGCAGGAGGTAGCTCTTGGAGGCGTAGAAGACGGCTAGGCCCAGCAAGGTGAGCGCCGCGGACACGGCGAACGCCTTGTTCACGTCTCTGACAGGTCTGAGGAACATATAGAGGCGCGTGAGCATGGACACGGCGAAGAAGGGCAGGAAGAGCGAGTAGGCAGCTGCCTTGGCGAGGCCCAGCTCCTCGGAGGCGTATATGGGCAGATAAGTCACGAAGGCGATGAAGGGGACGTTGTAGGACGTAATGGCGAGAGCCGCCGAGACGAAGCCTTTGCTGAATAACGCCGATCTGTAGGTAGCGCGGAGGTCGGCCGACCTGGCGCCCACTATGGGGATCCTCGGCGATAGGGCGGCCAGGAGGATCGCGGGCGGGAGGAAAAAGAGGAACACGTCTCTGTAGCCGTACCTGGTCAGTATCGCCGTCTCGTAGGCCGGGCCTATCACGAGGCTTGTGCTGAGCGAGAGGGAGTATGCCGCCAGCAGCCTCTCGGCGTACTCAGGCCTCACGGAGGCCAGGTTTATCAAGTTGGGCATAACCACTCCGAAGGACAGACCGGATAGGAACGAGGCGATCCAGAGCTCCGCCGTCCCCGACAGCCAGAACATCGCCAGCACGAGGGGGATCGCGAATGCGGCGGCAACTACGGCTTTTTTCCTCGGCGACGGGCCCAGCGCTACGTTTATCACCGAGCTGCCGATAAGCTGGCCGACGGCGCCGACCGCCGCCAAGGCGCCTAACAGAGACGGCGTGAGGCCCAGCTCGCGCGCCAGAGGCGGCACCGTGCTCTGCACCATGTAGTTGACGGCCCTCGTAGCTGTGGTCAGCAGAGCGATCAACGCAATTAAGCCCAAGACGTCTCTTTCCAGGCGCACGTAGGCTTAACGACCGCTATAAAAAGCCTCCGCCATCCAGCACGCCTGCCGGTTTCTCAGGCGAAAAACGGATTGCCTGTATGGTCGTGGGCGGCCCATGCGCAACTCCAGCTAACTTTGAAGGCGCCACGGCGGCTAGGATAAGCTAACCGACTGACGTAGCCAAAAGACGTCTCCTTATAGGCACGTCCATTGCGCCATGTTTACCTTAACGTGGCGCCGCGGCTACGTTCGTCGGATGTCTGTTGAGAGCGGAAGATATATAAGAAAGCGCGGTGAGGGGGCTGTGGAGATCTCGATTAGGCAGATATACGGGTGTACGGAATGCGTCGAGATAGCCAGAGAGCTCAAGGAGTGGTTTACAGATAGGGGCATAGAGAGACTGTCCGCCGACGTCAGAGCCTACGAGACTTACGGCGCGTATCTAGACGGCAAGCTGGTTGGCTTCGTCGTGGTCAAACTAGACGGCCGCCTAGCGGAGATACTCTGGATGGCTGTGAGGAGGGAATATCAAGGCAGAGGCATCGGCACTGCTTTATTGGGCTTCGTCGAGCGCGCGGCCAAGAGCCGCGGCTGTAGTCTCATCTTGGTGAAGACCAGCGGCGATCCCGAATACGAACCGTACATCAGAACCAGGAGGTTCTACGAGAGGCGCGGCTTCGTGAAGGCCCTGGCCATAGACGAATATCCCGAGTGGAGAGAGCCCATGGCCCTATACGTCAAGTGCATATAGGGCCCTGCATACCACGACCGAGTCGTGGTTATCCAACAACATAAATAGGGGCGCCGCGTACCCCAGCTTCTGTTCGGTATCGATCTAACCCCCTACCCGGGCCTCGCCGCGGCCTCACAGGCCCCGCTTGGGGGCCGCGCCCCCGGCTGGTTTTTATCTATCGTCGGAGTACTCCTTCCCGTGGCACTACGCATCGGCCGATTAGGCAAATCTGCCCGACAGACCCCATCTGGTCTGGAGGGTCTGTTGCCACAGGCGGGAACTCTACTCGTCTGTGTGGGACTCAGTGGGCGGCTCCGCCGAGGGCTTCGCTGTTGTGGAGAGCGACGTGGTCTCCAGCGTCAGCTGGGGGCACCTCAACGAGGCGCTTTCGAAATACGGCGACTGGCTTAGAGGCAAGTCTTGCGTCCTCTACAACTCCACCGATTGGAGGATAGAGGAGGCCGAATCCCACTTCCGCAAGCTGGCTCCCGACGGCTCTCCCTGGAGCTTAGTAGAGCGGGTGGAGGGGAGAGGGCTCCCTGGACAGAGGAGGCGCCCTCTTCCTGGCTGTGGGGCGCGCCACGAGCCAGAAAGGGCTGGATCTCGCCGTGAGGGCGCTCGACTTCGCCCCGTCAGCGCGCCTCCCGGTGTTAGCTATACCGGTGGGCGACTTCGGGTACGAGGAGTACCTACGCCGCCTCGTCCACGAGAGGCCGGGGAGGGCCTTCTGATCCTTCGCCAAGATCCCCAAGGATCTCTACATGGCGCTCAACTACGCCTTATGGTATACGCCTACCGAATACGGCCACCTCTACGTGCTCGCCAGGAACGATCAGTATCGAACTACATAGGGTTTGGCGCCAGCGGCGACGTGAACAGCCGCGGCCCTCTCTACGCCGCCAATAAAACCTATTGGATGGTCAAATCGGTGGAGCACCAGCTGGAGCAGGCAGGCGTGAAGAGGGGCGTGGTCTTGATAGCGCTCGACGGCGAGAACTCGTTACAGTACTTTAAGGACGGCGGCGTCCAGTACCTCACGTACCTCTACGGCTCATAAAGAGCGACAGGATCATGAAGATGGCCACCACCCAGGAGGCGGTGGAGGCGCTTAAGTCCAAGGCGTTGCCGCTCAAGAGGCCCGCGGTCGCCTCCACCTGGATCGGCAAGTGCGTAATTATCTCTGTGATAGATGTTTTAAACCAGCGCCTTTGTGAACCACGCCGAGTTCCGTACCCCCCGTAGCGCCGCGGGCGCCGAGAGGCGGCTGAGAGGCGGCGGGCGTAGGCGGCGCGCCAAAGCCAGCGACACGCGCCGGGCGCGGCGGCCGAGGGCACCTCTGGTTTTCACAAGGCGGGCAACAACACACGTCGGGCTTGGGCTTCGCACGCCAGAAGAGCGCCCTGGGGCTGCGCCCCGCGTATGGCTCATAACCGCGTCGTCCCGCCGAGCCCTCTACGGGGGGGTTCGGGACGGGGCACAAATCCCGGCGGCGGCGCTGTTGAGGCTCTTCTCGTTGCTTGGTGGCTGGCTCCCGTCGCCGCTTCTGTTTTTATATTCTTTCTATCTTGCTGTGTGTGTCGTGTAGGGTTTTAGTGGTGGATTTGGATGGGACGTTGACTCTTAGCCGTAATACGTACGAGCTGTCGGCTGAGGCGCTTCTGGCTCTTCGGAGGGCGCGTGACGCCGGGTTGAGGGTTGTCCTCGCCACTGCCAACGGTTTGGATTTTGCGCTGGCCATAGCGCGGTATCTGGGGATTAGGGATGTCATTGCTGAGAATGGCTGTCTTGTCTATCTGGATGGGGAGACTCACGAGCTGTGTTCCGGCGACATGTCTCGGGTGGACGGGGCGGTGCTGGCGACCGGGGCCGTGGCGCCTAGCCCCCAGAATAAATGCAGGAGGTTCGACTTAGCCTACGTCCCGCTGACCGCCGACGCTCTGGAGCGTGTGAGGTCCGCTGTGCCTCCGGGCTACGTGGTGGAGTCGAGCGGCTACGCCATCCACGTTAGGCCGGCGGGGGTCGACAAGGGCGTCGCCGTGGCGTGGCTGTGTGAGAGGCTTGGCATCCCGTGTTTTCAAGTAGCCTCGGTGGGCGACAGCGATGTGGATGTGGGTATGCTGAGGAGGACGTGGGGGTTCGCCGTAGGGAACGCGACGCCGGCCGCCAAGGAGGCGGCTAGAGTCGTTGTTGAGAGGCCTAGCGGCCTCGGCTTTAGGGAGGCTGTGGATATTATACTGTCAGGTGGGGCCTGTACCCCTTAGTATATATACGTCGAATGGGCCCAGCTCCTGCCTCTGGGCTTTTCTCAGCGTCTTTTCTAGCTCTTCGCTGGGGGCCGCGAGGCCGAGGCCGTTTAGTAGGGCGTTGTTTAGCAGGGCTATCGGCCTGTCGCGTGTGGCTATGTAGTACACCTCCTCTGCCACTTTGCCGAGCTTGTCGAGATCTGCGCCTCTGTTGCAGACCACGGCTGTGTTGAATTTTCCGTACTTCTCCGCAATTTCGTCGAGGTTTGTGAGGGGGGCTATTTCAAAGGCGTAGAAGCTGGCGGCGGCCAGCTCCTGGCCGAGGGGGGCCGGGGCGAGGGGGATTAGCGATAGTCTGTCCATCTCCAGGGCGACTATGTCTTCTCTCTCTTCTAGTATCACGACGTCGCGGCCGGCGATGGACATCAGCTCTGATGAGAAGGCGCAGGGGAACCACCCCGCCACCAGCGTCAAGCCGCCGTATCTGAGCAGGTATTGGGTAAAGGCTATGCGGAGGGCTTGGTAGGCTGAGGTGTACGTGTACAGCGCGCGTTGGAGGTCTGGGGTGAGCCTTCCTGTTTTCCTGCCTGAGATTAGGTAGGGGAAGGCGACGTGCTGGAACAGCTCGGAGACGGCGTCAGATATGGGGGAGTGTTCGCCGAGGTTTATCTCAAGGCGGCCCCTTTTATACTTGTCGCCTTTCTTCTGGAGGGCCCCTAGTTCTGAAAAGAGGTCGAATAGGGGCCTTGCCCTCTGCATGGGCTTGGCCTCTTCTATTTCGAGGAGGAGCGCCGCCGGCGGTGAGGATAAAATGCCTAGGATAATGTCGTCGCGGGGGATCATATATTTTCCTCTAGGGGTTTGTATAAAATTTCAATATTGTCTTTTAGAGCTGATATGTAGTAGATCTTCGGGGCGCCGACCGCCGCGGCTATCTCGTCGCCCTCGACGAATAGGCCGAGTTCCTCTGCAAGATCCCGCTTGTTTCCCACCAGCACCACCTTTCTGTAAGGGGTTATGCCCCGGTCTAGTAGGGCGCTGTGGAGCTCGGCTATTGCATACAGCGACGCCTGGTCTGTGAGGTCATACATGTAGATCATGAGATCTACGTAGAAGGTCCACGCCTTGGCGAAGTTTCTCGCTACTTCTGTGGCTACCTGGCCCGGCACGTCTATGAAGTCCAGCTCCCGGTCGCTGAGGTACATGCGGTATATACCCGGCCTCAGGGTGGCTCTGGGCTTTATAGAGAGCCCCAGGAGTCTGAATACGTAGGTGGTCTTCCCCACGCCTCCTACGCCCAGCACCGCCACCGACGCCCTCTTCACGGCGCCACCTCCAGTAGTTTTTCAATTCTCGTTTCGAGTTCCGCAACTGCCTCTCTCGCCTTTTTCAGCCTTAGACACAGCTCCCATTTGGACTCCCCGGTTATGCACCTAAGTGTCTCGACGTCTGCCGTTGCAAGTGACACGTTTTACGTATAACCCGGCGGTATATATAAACAGTCCGTAGATAAGGACTGCGAGCACCACCGCGACGTCGCCCACCGTGAAGCCGCCTATGATCTTCGTCCTAAACACCGCCAGTGCGTACGCGGCCGTTGCGAATAGAGCTAGTAGAAAGCCGTAGGACAATACGACTACGAGGAGCGCCTTTTTCATATCGGCAGAGAAAGCAGGCGTAGCGCAACGACTAGCAGTACGGTCAGCCCCGAGGTGACCGCAGTGATGAGGGTCAAGGTTTTGAAGATTTGGTACTCCGACATGGGCCTCTCGGCCACGGCTAGCCTAACCAGGGTTAGTATGGGGGAGCCGCAGTCCTGCCTCACCAGCCCGCCCTCCAGGATGGTGGGCCTCTGGATTTTTTCACGTCCCTTTATCCCCCCTGACGAGAATATTATGAGGGCCCCGTTCACCACGAAGGGGAGTCCCGCCAGTATTAAATAGGCCACGAGGTCGTATAGCACGGCTATGGTCGAGATGCTGGCGCCTAGGAAGTAGCTCCCCACGTTGCCGTTGAAGGTCTTGGCTGGGTAGCGGTTGTAGAGGTACAGCGCCGCGGACGCCGCTGTGTGTATCGCCAGGAGGAGAGACGCCTCGGCCTGCCCCTTCACGGCCGCCGTTGCTAAAAGCGCGAGGCCTATGACTACGTTGGCGGCTGGTAGGTAGCCGTTGACCGGATCCAGCATGTTGAAGGCGTTGGTCATAATGGGCAGAGCCAAGACCGCGAGCCAACCCGTGGCTCCGTAGAAGAGGCCCACCATGGGAATCGTCAGCCTCACGCCGTCCACGGCCCTCCCCAGCGCCAGCGCCAGGACCACCGGCACCAGCACCCGTACGTACTCGCTGACCCCCCTCAAGTCGTCCAGAAGGCCCAGCAAGCCCACTATGAGAGATATCAGCAGGACCACCGCGGCTTGTGTGTTGACGGGGGTGGCCGCGGCGTAGCCGGCGGCGGCGGCTACCAGCGCTATGAGGCCGCCGGCCCTCGGCACCCCCTCCACGCCTTTGTAGACGTCGCGGGAGGTTATCCCCCGCCTCTTCTGGAAGCCGACCCACCACCAGCCAAAGGCGGCTCCTGTAGAGAAGGCGAGGAGGGCGGGCAACACCTCGGCGATCATACTAGATGGTTTTGAGAAGTATTGGGAGAACCAGCGTGGCGTCTGCATATATGTACACGGACTTAGCGGTGGGCTTTATCTTGCCCCAGCTAATGGCCTCCCTCGGCCTCGCCCCGCTGAGGGAGCCGTCGTACTCAACGGCGGTGGTGACGTACACCGCGTAGTCGAGGCCGCCTCTGAACTGGGCCCACCATATCACGTGGTGTTTGCTAATGCCGCCGCCTACAATGAGCGCGGCGAGTTTCTCGGCTCTGTACACCAACTCTCTGAGCTCCTCCTCGTCTTTTAACACGTCTATAAACACTCTGGAGGCGCCTTTCCTAGTCCTGGCGATGTCGTTACAGGTCAACAGGGCGGTGCCCACGGCCCCGTCGACTATGCCGGGGACGAAGATCTTGACGCCTGCCCGCGCCGCGGCGCCGAGGATGGAGCTTTCGGGCATGTCGGCGCCGAGGATCTCCGCGAGTTCGTACGTAGCCAGCGATCTCCCCAACAGCTTGTCGCATCGCTGTAGTATAAATTTCTCCACAAGGGGGCCGTATTCCTCTTTTCTAATCACCACGTTGCCTAGGCGGTGGTACCCCTTCGTGGAGAGATCTACGTCGTCTAGGTCAAAGGAGCCGGGCGTATAGGCGGCCCCCATGCTCTTGGCTATGTCGTGGTCTAGAGCCCCCGCCGTGGTCACCACGGCGTGGAACAGCCTTCTGCCTATTGCCTCTGCGAAGACCTCCCTCAGCCCCGTGGCCACTAAATTGCCTGTGAACGACAGGAACCGGAGGTCGGCCTTCTCCACAGCCTCCTTTAATATGTCGTAGGCCTCGGCGACGTGGAGAGCTTGGAAACCCCCTATCCTCCTGTAGAGCTCTACGACCTCCCTCATTTAATGATTTTCACCTCCTCGACGGCGCCGAT
Source organism: Pyrobaculum sp. (assembly GCF_049971835.1). Classification (NCBI taxonomy): domain Archaea; kingdom Thermoproteati; phylum Thermoproteota; class Thermoprotei; order Thermoproteales; family Thermoproteaceae; genus Pyrobaculum; species Pyrobaculum sp. The sequence continues at coordinate 3,086 of NZ_JBMFKV010000060.1, read as the reverse complement.
TTTGCTTAACTGCTCTACAGCCTCCCTAACCCTCCTAATAGGGACCCCCAGCTTCCCGGCTATCTCCTCCAGCGATCTGCTACCGTCGATTAGCTCGGCGACTTGTCTAAGCCACCTGTCCTCAACCGTGACTGCCTTGCCGGGCAGGGGGATCTCCCTGCCGGGTATCTTGTAGAGGTACAGCTTGTGGCTTCTCCAGTCTTCGTAAACCTCCTCGACCACGACTGGCCTCCAGCCGGGGACTTCGAAGTCGTGGGTCACGACACGGGTGGCTGGTCTGAGCTCTTTTTCTAGCTTCGGTCTGAGTCTCTCGTTTACGCTTGTGAGTAGGTACATGGTCACCACGTCTGCGTCTGTAAGCGGCACGTCGTAGAAGCTGGCGTTAATTATGGTGGCCCTGTCGGCGAGCCCCATGTCTTTTATCCGCGCCATTGACTGCTCGTAGAGGTCTTTCCTTATCTCTACTCCGTAGGATCTGGCGCCGAATTCCTTTGCGGCGATGATGACAATCCTCCCGTCTCCGGACCCCAAGTCGTAGACCACCTCGCCGGGCTGGACCCGGGCTAGCTGTAGCATCCTCCTCACGACGACTTCGGGAGTTGCGACGAAAGGCACGTCGTACATAAAGCCAATGACGTCTGTGTTATATAAATTTATCAACGGGAGGTCCCAGAGCCATGGAGGGGGCTCGCCCACGTCCCGTAGCGTCCGGCCCCGGTATATATACTGTTAGCGGTAAAACTTATAAACTGCGTATAGTAGTTGCGCCGTGCCTCACCGATCGCGTGATAAGAGGGGGAGGTCTGGCTCTGTCAGGCCTGCGCGTCCAACTGTCCCCAACTGGATTCAGTACACCCCCGAGGAGGTGGAGCAGCTAGCCGTGGAGCTGGCCCGGCGCGGCTTCAAGCCGTCGCAGATAGGCATAATACTGAGGGATCAGTACGGGATCCCCCTGGTGAAGCCGATTACCGGCAAGAAGCTGACGAGAATTCTAGAGGAGCGCGGCGTCAAGCAGGAGCTTCCCGAGGATTTGCTTAACCTCGTGAGGCGGGCTTTGAGAATTAGGAAACATCTAGAGGAGCACCCGAAGGACTCCGCGTCGAGGAGAGGTCTGCAACTCGTTGAGTCTAAGATACACCGCCTCGTTAAGTATTACAAAAGAGTGGGCAAACTACCGCGGGACTTTGTGTACAACCCGCAGGAGCTCTCCCACCTAGCAACTTAATATATACTGTAGCTGTCTCTACGTGGATATTAGAAACTTTGTTATTGACCACGTCGACAGATTCCTGGAGTACTTGAAGCAGAACCCGTTGCGGATGTACAGCAGGAGGACGGTGGACGCCTACCTAGCCGCGTACGCCCTGGCCTACGCCCTGGGGGAAACCGTGCATGTAGACGTCGCAGACTGGCCCCCGCGGGAGGGCGTGTGTGTGGGCTTCAAATGCCAGGGTATGTACATAACTGAGTGGGAAATCGGCGTCGACGGCAAGATCTACAGGACTGAGTTCTCTTCAATTAGCCAGCTGGCGGCTCACATCATTACGTCTCTACTGCCCCTCGAGGAGGAGATCTACAGGGCGCTTTTCGTCGGCCACTACGCGTGGAGCGTGGATTACTGCGACTACAAGTGTCAGCTCCCCCGGGAGCTGTCGAGAGGCGACGAGAGGCTCTCCATAGTCTTCCCCTTCATGGGGGAGCTTCCTATAGAGAGGGCGTTGCCGCTCTCCACGTTGCCCATAATACCCGGCGTAACTGGCCGTGTTTTTGACTCCCTCCCGGGGGACGCCGTGAGGGTACTTGACTGGGTGCTGGGCGTCGTCGCCAGCGAGGGCTTCCACACGGCTGTGCTGGACAAGGCGATTAGGTACTACTCGCCCGACATAAAAGCCCCCGACGTCGCCGAGAGGCTGGAGGCCGACTTGGCGAATTTCATAGGTAAGGAGATAGACGTGTACGTCTCCAACCTGGCGGAGACTTTCTACACAGTTATTAAAAGGGCGAGGGAGGGCGTGGTGGCCGTGCAGAATCCCTTCTATATACAGAAGCTACCCCCCTACATTTCCCACTACATGAAGCTGGTTAACTGGGTTGCCTTGAGGTACGACGCCTCGGGGGGCCATCTAATTGCGTTGATTCCCCCCCACGGCCAGAGGGCCCAGCTGAAGGGCGCCGCCGCGATCTTCGCCGAGCTCGGCCAGGTGCTGGAGTACCCAACCCACCTGCTGGTATACGTAGAGGCGGGGAAATACGCCGAGTTTCTACAAGCCTATGAAAAAGTTGGTAAGTAGTATAGAGACGCCGCTGGACTGCCGCCTGGCGCGCGCCTTGGAGCCAGACGACGTAGGCCTCCCAGAGGGGATGGAGATAGTGCACGAGTGCGTAGGGGGCCGGTGGCGGATACGAGTCAGCTATGTAGTGCGCCGGCCCGACGACATCCTAACGTTGAAAAACACCCTCGACGACATTGTAAGAGCCCTCCAGGTTATTGAAAAGTCTATTCCTCAGTAACCTTGCCCCCGGGCGGCGGTAGATACTTGCGGACATCCTCGGCGTATTTCTCCAAGTTGTCTGCTATGTAAATAGGGGCGTTTGCCCTAACGGCTAGCGCCACAGCGTCGCTTGGCCTGGCGTCAAATGAAAGCGTCTTCCCGTCCCTGTCCTTGATGTATACAGTGGCGGTGTATGTGCTGGACACCAAGGCGTCTATTGTGACCTTCTCCACGGTGGCCCCCAGCGCCTCAATTATATCCATAAAGAGGTCGTGGCTTAGGGGGCGGGGGAAGTCGACCTCCCCCAGCCCCTTTTTTATAGAAAGCGTCTCGGCGGCCCCGATTATGATGGGGACTGCCTTGTCCCCCCACTCCTCGGCGCTGACCAGCATGACGCCCACAATCTGCCCGTAGGAGTCCATAGTTTCTAGAACACTGACGATCTCCGCCTTTAGATACCTAGCCATTGCTATAGCCAAGTCACGCCTTTATATGTCTTTACACACTGAACTCCGCCCTTCCACCCAGGGTCACGCTTTTATAGATGTTATGTAGTGTTGAATCGACGTGATGATAAGCGGCTGCGGAGCGGTG
>NZ_JBMFKV010000059.1:0-11416 GCF_049971835.1 Pyrobaculum sp. | reverse complement strand
GTCCGCCTCGACAACCAGCCTAGCCCTGAGCATCTTGCCCTCCGTAGTGAAGTCTTTTATCCACGCCTTGACCCTCTCCGCCCTGGCCATCTTGGTAAGCTTCGCCACCTTTGAATAAATTTGTTCGTCGCTCTTCACCTCCTCAAGTATGCGTTCGAGGCCCACTAGGTACGGCAGAGCCTCCCTCGCAAACCGCCTCGCCTCTTCGCCGTACAGACTTATGCGGACGGTGCCCTTGTCTTTGTACATCTTCGGCTGGTACCCCAGCTCCCTCAGCAGTGCGTAGTACAGTGCCGCTTTGTCCTCCGCCGACATCTTATCGCCCTTGCCGACGTACAGTACAACCTTGTTTTGAGACGCCGAGCCGTCGCCCAGCACTGCGTGGAGGAGCATACCCACGGCGCGTCTCCTCGCAACCTCACGCTTTCCAGCGTCCTCTTCGCTCTGCGCCAGCTCTCTAAAGGCGTTTATCAGTGTGTGGAACACCCGGTGTTCCTTTAGGCCCGGGGCCTTTGCGAGCCACTCCCCTAGCCACTTCTCCAGCCTCTCTCTAGACGCCTCGCGGGGGCCGCGTCGCTAGGCGCTACATGCGTTTTCCGCTGTAGGTTTTTCGGCATATGTCAATTAGCGTGTTTTAGCCGCGTCCGGGCTTACAACGGCTGAGATAAGCCGGGCGCGGGATCTACAAGACATCAGCGCCGCGGCCTCTAGAGGCCTTTCTGGAGTGGCTCTCCCCGATTTCGCCCAGACTCCTAGCTTCCCCTCTCCCTCCGCCACGGCTTTGTACATCAAGACTGCGGTTTTTAGAGCTGGCTTGTTGGCACCAGCCAGCCGCTTGCCAGCTCCGCCGCGCCCTCCGCAAAGCCCCTCTCCACGGCCCACTCCGCCGCGCCGTGTATCGCCTCTATACACGAGCCGGCGCCTCCGCAGATCATACACTCTAGACGCAGAACCCCAAGAGGAGGAGGGAGAGGGGGGTCAGCCGCCGCCCCGGCTAGTAAGTCAGGGAGTCTACAGACCCCGCTCGGCACTCCGCAACTAGCCAGAGGTCTCCATAGTGGGGGAGGGCGGTGGGCGGAGGCCGCCGAGGTAGCCACGCAACTCCCCAGACCGCGCCCCCACTAGGCCAACAGCCCTCTGCGTAGTAGACGCTGGCGCGCCCTTTAAGACAGAAGAAGACATGTAGGTAAAAGTCTGGCAAACAGAACCCACGCGCTGAATTATATGTAATTGTTCTACTGTGGTTCTATACACCACGCCGAATTTCGAAAAACTCACCCTAGAGATATGTAGCGCCGGCTGGTAGATTCGCGGCGCGAGAGTATATAAATTCATAGCGTATATTCACCACTGTGACGTTTAGGTGCGAGCCGGGTTGTGCTTTGTGTTGCAGAGCCAGTCCGGTAACTGTGTTGCCGCATGAGGTGTACATCCTGCAGAAATATGCCAGGGATCTGGGGGTATATGTGGTGTTTACGCCTGCCTACAAGGTGGCCGACTTAAGGGCTAATCTCAGGGTGGCTCTGTCGTACTTAATGCACCTCGACGAGGATGGCGCCTGTCCCTTTCTCGACGGGACGAGGTGTATGTTGCACGACCTCTATAAACCTCTGACCTGCAGGTCGTTTCCCTACCTCCCGAAGATTATCCGCTACGAGCTGGACCCCGCGGCGCGCGAGGTTAGGATGGATGTCAAGTTTGTGATGTCTACTCTATGCCCCGTGGTGCGCCGCGATTTAACGGCGGCGGACGTGGCGCGTATGGCTAATGTAAAGGTGGCTGTGAAATACGCGCCGAGAGAAGTCGACGTAGCCGTCAAGACGCTGGAGAAGCGGTATCTATACGCCAAGATTCTGTCAGAGCTGTGGAAGAGGGGGGAGGCGGAGCTAGACGAGGAGGGGAAATACCCGTTTTTCCCCATTATAAACGGGTTCACCTATATCCGTAGATTTTACCCCGAGCTGACTATCGAAAAGTTCCTATAATATCCTATCGGCGATGAGCTTCTCGAAGTCTATAATAGGTTTGCCATCTACCTCTACTGGCTGTAGAGCAGGCGGGAGGGTCCTGTAGTTGGGGTCGTATAGGCTTTCATACCGCTCCTCGAAGGTTGGAATCAGCTCATTTTTGTAGAATATGCCAAGTGGTAGCCTTTCGCGCTCTACTATCTTATCAAGCGCCTTGCGTATCTTGGCATCCAGCTCCTTCTCGTCGTGGACGACGGGATCCCAGCTCGGATCCGCCTCCTCTATTTTATATATTCTCTTTTCGTACCACTCCCTCGTCATTATATTGTTGTAGGTTACGCAGGGGCTGTATATCTGCACAAAGGCGCTACCCTTGTGTCTAATTGCTTCTACAATCAGCCGCGTGGTGTACTTTATGTCGTACGAGTAGCCCCTCGCGATGAAGGTAAACCCCGCCGTGAGCGCCAGGAGGAGCGGGTTAATCTCGCTCTGGGGATTTGCCTTGGGCACAGCCTTTACCTTAACCCCAGCTGGTAGGGTGGGGCCTGCCTGCCCCCTCGTAAGTCCATATACTGAGTTGTCCATCAGGATAACAGTCATGTCGACGTTTCTCCTCCCCATGTGGAGTAGGTGGTTGCCGCCTATAGCCATCAAGTCTCCGTCTCCGCCCACCACCACCACCTCTAGGGAGGGATTTGCAAGCTTTATCCCCAGGGCGTAGGGTATAGCCCTTCCGTGTATTGCATGTACGCTAATGGTGCGGACGAAGTGAGGAAGACGCGAGGAGCAACCAATGCCGGAGACAAGCACCACGTTGGCCGGATCGAGGTTAAGCTCCGCGAAGGCGTTGTAGAGGGCCTGCAAGACGCCGAAATGTCCGCACCCGGGGCACCACTCAGGCACGCGTAGCCACCTATAATCGGCGGCCGTCCTCTTAACAACTTGTTGCATAGTCATAAATCCGTCTCTATTTTAATAATATTTTGGCCCTCCTCGAATTTTTTAATGGCGTATAAAACATCGTCACTGGTTATGGGCCTCCCGTTGAACTTAACGGCGACAGCTCCCGGCTCTATTCCAGCGTACATGCGGGTTATCAGCGAAAGTTGGCCATAATAGTTATTTTCGATAAATAGCGTCTCTCTGCCTTGTAGATACCTCCGTACCAGCTCCGCGGGGTATGGGTACAGTAGCTTCATGTATAGGAACCCCACGTCACGTAGCTCCTCAAGTGCCGTCAGTATGGCGGGTTTCGTGGAGCCCCACCCCACGATTACTCGCTTAGCGTTCTCGGGCCCGTAGTATACTAATTTCTCCTCAGGGGGTATCTCCTGCTCAATCAACCTCAGCTTCGCCATCCTCCTCTCGAACATCTTCGTCACCACCACCGGGTCCTCCTCAGGGTCGCCCTCGGGGTCGTGCTCTAGACTGTTTAGGTGGAATATCGCGTTTGACACGCCGGGCAACAACTTAGGCGGTATCTCCTCATCTAGGGGATAGGCCTCCACCTCCTTAGTTTGTGGATGCACCACCGGCTTCACCGTGGCTATCTTGACCTTGGATGGATCTGGTAGCGGCATCACGGCGAATGTGTTAGACAGGTTTTTGTCAAGGAGATGGATCACTGGTACTCTAAATCTCTCGGCCCAGTTAGCCACGCGGATGCTGTCTAGGAAAACCTCCTCCAGATCGCCGCTGGCGTAGACTATTTTGGGATACTCGCCGTGGCCTATGTATAGCGAAAATAATAGATCTTGTTGCCCCTGCCTCGTCGCCTGCCCAGTGCTTGGCCCTGCCCTCATCCACACCGTAACTACCAACCCAACCTCCATCATGCCCGCCATGGAGAGCGCCTCAGCCATTAGGCTAAAGCCCGGACCAGAGGTGACAGTGGCCGATCTGGCGCCAGCGATAGCGCCACCAGTCGCAATAGCCACAGCCGCAAGCTCGTCTTCAGCTTGAAAGGCCATAGCGCCAGCTCGCTCATATTTAGAGAACTCGCCGGCATCTCTCGCCGCTGGGAATGGTATTAGTCTTTCAAAAGTCAAGGCGTCGTCGGTGGCGGGGGTTATGGGGTAATAGGCGATAAATCGAATCCCCCCCACCGCTTTGCCATATCCAGAGGCCTCGTTTCCATTCCAGAACACGCGTTTGACGCCTGGCTCCCTCGGCTTTAGTAAGGCAACTCTCCTATCCACTAGTTTCATGGCCTCTGCCGCTACCTTCTTGTTTTGTTCAATTACATCTGCCTTCCTCCCAAGGGCAAAGCCAACACCCCTAGTCACGTACTCGTCGCTGAGACCTAGCAACGCCGCGCCTAGCGCCACCACGAAGGTGTTTACAAATCTGGCCAACATGACCGGCGACGTGACTCCTATCTTCTTCCCAATTTCGGTAATGTGTTTGTTATAGGGCAATCCGATAACCTCGACACCGCTTCGTCTTAGGTAATCCACATACCCCTTTACCGTGGGCTCGAAGCCGTTCTCCTTTGCGAATTTTTTCAATCTATCTGCCAGCGCCTTAGACATCATCGCGTAGTTATCAGGTGTTTTGGAGTCCTCCTCAGTGTTGTACACCAAGTAGCTCCCCCTCCTTAAGTGAAAGACGTGCTCCAGCACCGCGTGGCCGTCGAAAGTCAGCGCCAGCTCTACAGAGTTTCCCGGCGCCGGGGCGGGCCACTTCTCTGATATTGTCCCAACTACATAGCTATGGCGCCCACCGGCTATGTTACTCCAGAACTCCCTCCTGGAGTATACATAATACCCCGCGGAGCCGACGCCGTATATAAACATAAAAGACGCAGTCTCAACGCCTCTACCCTGAGGGCCTCCTATTAAGAAACTAATTTTCATTAATCCTAAAAATGTTATGCATATTTATATTTTTTGCATTGTCTATATTCAAAATTTATTAACTTGCCCCAAACAGCCTAGGTTATACAGATAACGTATTTATATATATGCTTTCCAGCATTTAACGTAAATAATCTTTCCTAATTGGCTCATCTCTAACCCTCTCAAGAACTTCACCTCGTCGTCCGAATCCCCCTCAACCACCGTGTAGCTAAAGCCAAGGAGCTCCTGGCGTGCGAGAGGCCGTACTTAACCGCCTCCACCAAATCAGATAAGTCGGAGGACAGCCGCCTCACTGCTATGAAATATGTGTTTAGGAGTCTATATAGTGCACACGGCCCGTAGATGTAGAGCACCGCCCCGCTGAGCCGGGGGTAGGACTCCACGTGCCCTATTTACATCTACGACATCCATCTCGCTACGTGGTTTTTAACACCTGTCAGAATCATTTCCGTTGCCATCGAGGCTATGATAAGGGACATAAATCTGCCGAGGAGCCTCATGGGCGTAGCCCCCACGTACCTAACAACCCTGATGCCTAGCAACAACGTCACTGCAACCGCCGTCGACGCGGCCACGGAAACCGCCAGCGCAGTTGCCGGGCCGTATATAGACGACATTATTATCAAGGCAGTGATAGTCCCCGGGCCCACTATTAGAGGCGTCGCCAGCGGGACAACCGCCTGCTCCTCAGTAATCTCCAGACGGCCCACGTAGGAGCCAGATACCAAAGTCATTATGGAAATAGCCATCAACACAATGCCACCAGCTATCCTAAAGCTGTCGATACTGACTCCAAACGCGGCCAGGATGACCCCTCCGCTTAAGGCGAAGATCGATGACAGGATGTACACTGTGATAACTACGACTATGGTTATCTTCCGGACGTATTCCGGCTTTTCAACAGCGAGAGGGCCTACAATGGCAAGCTTCCCTATGGGATTCATAATAGCGTAAAGCTGACCTATCAAACCCAAGAACTCCACGGGGCTCACGGCACACCCACACAGAGGATTTAAAGACTTTACTCATTCAGCCAGCAACGCTCTTCACCAATCTGACCTCACGCGCCTCGTCACCAAAATACAGCCACAGCCCCACATAAAAACAATTCACCAAAACCCCCGGCAAAACCTAAACACCAACACTCCCCCGCCCACAGCGTATTTCTCTACGTCGCCTCCTATTCTCACACCGGCCAGCGCTACCACTGAGGGGCTGCCGCACGAGCTGTGGACCACCCCTCCTCTTTAGCCACGATATCCCCCAGCTTTGTCTTCATCTCCATCACGTCGCTACACACTCCACGGACAAGCCAACCTGAGATTATCCACGCTGATATGCGGCGCATAGCTGGCACAACCCGCGCATTAACCTCCTCCCTAAGATTCTCCCATAGGTAGCGAGACGGCGCTGCCTCTGTGAGAAAACCCAAGCCCTCCTAGACATGACACGCGCCTACTCAGCTGTGTAAAACCAGTCTAAGCGTGGTCTGCCAATTCCTTCGAAGCCTCAGCCACAGTCCTCACCTCATTGTCTCCAGCCTCCTCCTGTGCCTTTCCATCACGGCTCTCTCAGTAGTCTCCTCAAGCGCTTTGAGATTTATGGATACGTTGTACAAGAGAAATTTAAAAGGAGCCACAGCGCAGATCGAGGCGTAGCCACCCGGCGAGTTACCTAACTAAAAAGCCGCCGGCTTGTTAGTGACGATAATTGAAACCTAGTCGTGTTGCGACTCCTCTACCTTCACCCCCTTTACGACAGCCTCCACGTACCTCCACCTGTTTTTCTCATACTGATCGGCGGGATACGCCTTAATCTTGGATAGTATCTTCGGCAACGCGGTGTACTCCATCTCCTCCGGCGGTAGCCTGTGGGGCTGGAACGGCCCCATCCTCCTAATGTAGTCAGCCACCTGCGCCGCGACCTGCCTCACGTAGTCAAAGGCTGGGTCGTCAAAGAGGTCCACACCCCCCTCCAGATACCCCTCGTGGAGCTGGAACCCGAGGGCGCCCACCTTCGGCGGCCCGTCAAACCGCGTCATCTTTGCCCCCATCGCAATCCTCCGCTCGGGATCGACTGAGATGAAGCGCGCCGGCATCAACGGCCCGGCGTGGCTGCCGCGCATCCAGCCGTGCACGAGGTGTGGATGGGCGAACGCCTCGAGCACCTCCCCCACGGCGGGCAGGCCAGACTGCGCCCTAACCATCATCACCGGGTCGTCTTTGCCGACGTAGCGGCCAGCTATGAGGGAGAGCCTCTCGACGCTGTTGGCGGCGGCGGGGGCGCCGTCGGCTTTTCTAAAGACCTTCCTAATTATATATCTCCCGGTGGTTCCTATAAGGCCGAGGAGGGAGTAGGCCTCCTCCGGCGTCTTGAGCAGATATACCTTGTGCTCAACTACGTCTAGCACCTCGAATATGAAGCCCTCGTGCATCGAGGGGTCTATGACGAGGCCGGCTGTGTTGAAGGGGTCTGCGAACATTTTGTACAGGGGGAGGTTGAAGGCGCCTGGCTCGGTCTTGTCAGCGGCGAATACGATCAACGGCTCGCTGGGCCTCTCCTCGAACTCCATCTCCGCAACCTGGGGGCCCATGCCCCTTACGTTGCCGGAGAAGGCGTCTTTCAAAAGGTCCTGGCCCGCGCCGTACAGCTTGTACCTCTTGGCTATCTGCTCGGTGACTTCCTTGAAGGTTTCCCAGGCGAGGCCGTGGATCTCGGGGTTGTCTTCGCCTTTTGTGTGGGTCATTAGTAGAGATATGTCGTCCCCCACGTTGTAGACGAAGTAGTCGATTATGAGGCCTCTCTTCTGGGCCTCTCTCATCTTCGCCGCGGCGTATTCAAGCATTTTTGGGTGGACGTGGGCGTGGCCTGGGAAGCCGCCTACGTCGGCTTTAATTATGGATACCGTTACCTTCATAACAACTGGCTTGAGTCGAATATTAAAAGGTTTTCCTTAAACTCCGTGGACATTGACTATGTCGAGATAACCGGGGTATACCCAGAAATCCAAGAGTTTTACCGCGCAGTTTCGCTAGATAGCGTAATATACAGATTTTTACACCCAATTGCAGACCCTGTGTATATATACAGGTATTTGTGGAGCCGGGGCTGTAAGACCTTTCTCATCTACCATGGAAACAAGGCCGTGGGTGTGATAGACGTAACTCCATGTGGCGAGGGGGCTGAGGTCGCAATTGTGATAGCAGACGCGCACCAGGGCAGGGGGCTGGGGAGGGCCGTGGCTGTGGACTACGCGCCGAGGCTCAGGAAAATGGGGTTTAAATACGCCGTGGCGTACGTCTCCCCCGAGAACTACAAGGCGCTGTCTATAGCTAGGAGGATGGGGGCTGAGGTTAGATGTAGAGACATATGCACCGTGATCTACAGGCTTGTGGAAGATGGGGATGTGTGTAGATAAGCATAAAGTTTATATAGTGGACGGTTTAGGCTATTGATGTCAAAGGGGCGAATGGGAGGGCGTACCTCGTCCTTGAAGACGGCACTACTTTCGTAGGGAGGCCAATTGGGGCGGAGAGGGTAGCTGTGGGGGAGGTTGTCTTCACCACCGCCGTTGTGGGCTATCCGCAGGCGTTGACCGACCCGAGCTACAAGGGGCAGATACTTACGTTTACAATGCCCTTGATAGGTAACTACGGCGTCTCGGAGGATCAGATGGAGTCCGATGGGGTGAAGGTAGAGGGCGTGGTTTTGTTCGAGGCAACGTTGCCGAGTCACTACAAGTCTGTGATGTCGCTAGACGAGTGGCTAGCCGCCTCCGGCGTGCCCGGCGTGGCGAGGGTCGACACGAGAGCGCTGGTGCAGATTCTTAGAGAGCATGGTGTGATGATGGGGGCGGTGGGGCCCGAGGATCCTGGGGTGTTGCTGGAGAAGTTGCGCAGATCGCCCCGCTACGACGAGGTGCTGTACGTAGATCAGGTATCTGTTAAAGAGCCTGTGGAGCTGGGGGACGGGAAGCTCTGTGTGGGCGTTGTAGACTGCGGCGTGAAGAGGTCTATTGTGAGAGAGTTTTTGAAGAGGGGTGCAAAGGTGAGGCTTGTGCCGTGCCGCCGGCCCGAGGCGGCTTTCGACTGCGACGCGTTGTTTGTCAGCAACGGCCCCGGCAACCCCAAGCTACTGGACTTCCTATCTACGAAGATTGCAGAATATATAGAGTATAGAAAGCCCCTGATGGGCATCTGCCTCGGCCACCAGGTGATTGCCATGGCCCTAGGCGCCAAGATATACAAGCTGAAGTTCGGCCACAGAGCCAGCAACAAGCCTGTACGCGACTTGTTATTCACCGGCGGGACCTACATAACCACCCACAACCACGGCTACGCCGTCGATCCAAGCGGCACCGAGCTGAGGGTGTGGGCTGTCCAGCCAGACGACGGCACTGTGGAGGGCCTCTACCACGAGCGCCTCCCGGTGTTAACCACCCAGTGGCACCCCGAGGCCTCGCCGGGGCCACACGACACGAGGTGGGTCTTCGACAAGTTTCTAAAGCTGGCGCACCGCCATGCCGGACGTTAGGAAAATCCTAATAATAGGGTCCGGGGCTATAAAAGTCGCCGAGGCGGCGGAGTTTGACTACTCCGGCTCACAGGCGCTGAAGGCGTTCAGGGAGGAGGGCATAGAGACCGTGTTGGTGAACCCCAACATAGCCACGATTCAGACGTCTAAACTCCTCGCCGACAAGGTGTACTTCATCCCCATACAGAGGCAGCTTCTAACGGAGGTTATAGAAAAGGAGAGGCCGGACGCCATCGCCTGCGGCTTCGGGGGCCAGACTGCGCTCTCCGCCTGCGTCGAGTTAGAGGAGGCCGAGGTGTTGGGGAGATACGGAGTTAAGGTAGTGGGGACGCCGGTGCGCGGCATAAAGAGGGCCCTGTCGAGAGATCTATTTCAGAAGGCTATGAAGGAGGCGGGGATACCCGTGCCTCCAAGTAGCCCAGCGAAGTCGCCGGAGGAGGCGCTTGAGATCGCCAAGAGGCTCGGGTACCCCGTGGTTGTTAGGGTCAGCTTCAACTTGGGCGGCGCCGGGGCCTTCGTGGCCCGTAGCGAAGAGGTGCTGAAGGCCAGGGTCTACAAGGCGTTTGCGCAGTCGGCGATTGGGGAGGTCCTTGTGGAGAAGTACCTCGAGGGCTGGAAGGAGGTGGAGTTCGAGGTGGTTAGGGACTCCTACAACAACGTGGCGGCGGTTGTGTGTATGGAAAACGTCGACCCCATGGGGATCCACACAGGAGACTCCATTGTGGTCGCGCCGTGTCTAACCCTCACGGACGAGGAGTACCAAACGGCGCGCAACATCTCCATAGGGGTTGCCAGGGCTATTGAGCTGGTGGGGGAGGGGAATGTCCAGGTGGCTGTGAACTACGCGGGGCCTGAGCAGTACGCCATAGAGACAAATCCACGTATGTCGCGCTCGAGCGCCCTCGCCTCCAAGGCCTCTGGATACCCCCTGGCCTACATAGCGGCGAAGCTGGCCCTGGGCTACCGCCTGGACGAGGTGTTGAACCAGGTGACGAGGCGCACCGTCGCGTCCTTCGAGCCGTCCCTTGACTACATCGTGGTGAAGCACCCCAGGTGGGAGGCCGAGCGGTTCGGCATCACAGAGGGGCTCGGCCCAGAGATGATGTCCATAGGCGAGGCGATGGGGGTGGGTAGGACGCTGGAGGAGGCGTGGCAGAAGGCCGTGAGGATGATAGACATCGGGGAGCCCGGGCTGGTGGGCGGGAGGATGTTCCGCAACCTCACGCTTGGCGAGTCGCTGAAGTGCATAGAGGAGTACAGGCCGTACTGGCCCATCTGCGCCGCCAAGGCGATGTACCTCGGCGCCTCAATCGAAGAGATCTACAGGGTAAACAAAGTCGACAGATTTTTCTTAAGGGCTATTTGGCGGATTGTAGATGCCTATAAGCAGCTGGAGGCCGGGGCGCTCGACTTGGAGGAGGCCAAAGTGCTCGGCTTCTCGGATGAGCAGATCGCCGGGGCTTTGGGGAAGTCTGTGGAGGAGGTGAGGAGGGCTAGGAGGAGGCCTGTGGTTAAGAAAATCGACACGCTGGCCGGGGAGTGGCCAGCCGACACCAACTACCTATACCTCACATACGGCGGCCAGTACGACGACGAGACGCCGCAGGTGGATTACCTAGTGGTGGGCGCCGGCGTGTTTAGAATAGGCGTAAGCGTGGAGTTCGACTGGTCCACCGTAATGCTGGCTACCGAGCTTAGGAATAGGGGGCACCGGGTGGCCATCCTGAACTACAACCCCGAGACCGTGTCCACCGATTGGGATATTGTAGACAAGCTCTACTTCGACGAGATCTCCGCCGAGCGCATACTCGACATAGTGGAGAAGGAGGGCGGGGGGGTGACGGTGGTGCTGTACGCAGGCGGCCAGATAGGGCAGAGGCTGTACGTCCCGCTGGAGCGGGCCGGGGTGAGGATTGGGGGGACGCGCTCCAAGTCGATTGACGTCGCTGAGGATAGGAGCAAGTTCTCTAAGCTGTTGGATAGGCTCGGCATTAGACAGCCGCCGTGGGTGCACGCCTCGAGTATAGACGAGGCGCTTAAGCTAGCTGAAGACCTGGG
>NZ_JBMFKV010000058.1:0-11422 GCF_049971835.1 Pyrobaculum sp. | reverse complement strand
AGAGGGGGCCCTTGGCTACGTGCTTCGGGGGCTGTATCTGCATGGAGGAGCTCCGTTGCTCGAACTCCGGTGGCGTGTGCGCCGCTCCGTGTCCCGGTGGCGTTGGGTGTTGTTGCGCCTTTCCTAAGGCCGCAACCCCCGCTGGCGTAGACATTAGCCAGATCGTCGACTTGGTCGTGGGGCTCATACCGCTACTGCTCGTGATGGAGCTGGTCAAGAGCTTCCGCTCCTCTTAAAGGTAGCTTTTTTAACTAGCTCCAGCCTCGTGTCGTGGTCAGCGTCTCGTTCGAGCCGCTACTGATCACGGCGGTTTCGGACCGGGGGGAGGAGCTCTGGCACAGGGCTGTCCTCAGAGTCCGCGGCTACGCCGAGCGCCCGGCCACAGTGAAGGCCCTGGTGCAGTACAGCGACGGGACGACGCTCCCGCTTGAGGTAGACCTCACGTACCTCGGCGACTTCGACTTCTACATGCCTCTCAACCCGAGCGCCGTGTACAGGTCCGGGGCTACGTACGCGCCCCTGTCGGTTTCGTGGTTCGGAGAAGACGGGCGCCTCCTCGGCAGTAGGGCGTTTGACAGGTTGAGCGAGTCGGTGCCAGACTCGTACTTCGTAGAGTCGTCCGTGTCGTCTCTCCCTCCAGATCTAAACGACTTGTTGATACACTGCTTCTACGCGTCGCTGGACAAGAACGTCTACCCCGTGCTGAGGCCAGACGGGAGGTTCTACGTCCCGAGGATACCCAACCCCTACGCGCCCAACACGACGATATGTCAAGTGGCGGCTCAAGACTCGGCGCCGAGGCTGGCCACCTTCGAGGTGCAGTACAACAGCGGGAGGGGGGCCGACTTGACGTACCCCACGTCGTTCGACGAGCTCAGCTCGGTCATGGCAGTGTTGCTAGACCACCTCTCCTACTCCTCGCTCCTAGGCGACACTGGCGACTTCGAGCGCGACACGCGGTACCTAGGCTATGTGGTGCAGAACCCGTCGGTATACCAGAACGTCTACGACCTGGTCACCTCGTCGACGTCTGCAGACATGGAGCTGGCCTCAGCCGAGCTGGCCCAGCTAGCGGGGGCTGGCTCCGTCGTTTACCCCTCTTCTGGCTACGCCTCAGCCGCGGGCGTCGCTTCCTTGGCCGAGAAGGTAGGGGCCTTCCTCTCAAGAGCGGTGGGAAAGCCGATTAGAGTAGCCCTAGCCACTAAGGGGGGCAGGGTCGCTGAGCAGTTCTACGTCGTGGCTAGGGCTACCACCAAGGCGGCGCTCTCTGGCACGAAAAGGGCGCTCTCGTCTCTCTTCGCGTCTGCAAGCACCAGGTTTAGATCTCTAGCCACTAGCGTGTATAGAGCTGGGAAGTTCGCGGCTGGGGTTGGCCTCGCCTTCGGCGCGATGGCTATGGTGAGCAACTTGGCTACCTCCGTTGCCCAGACGAGCACTGCGAACGCGTGTATCGCAGTTACCGAGGCGCTCCAGAAGGCGCAGACGCCAGAGGAGAGGGCCGCCTTGGCCGAGGCGGCTAAAAAGATCTGCGGACAGCAGACGTACCAGCAAGACGATTTGTTTTCCCTCTTCTCTACTGTGGCTGTCATGCTCGTGCTGGTGGAGGTAGTCAAGAGCTTTAGAGAGCGCTGACCGCGTATCGAAACCATGTTTAACAGTTTTTTAAGCTTCTCAAGAAGTTGTGGTTATGAGTACGCAACCCATAACGGTGAACTTCTCGAAGCCAGCTGGCTACATACCCCCTGGCAGGACTGCGCTCTACGCAGCGACCGGTAGCGGTAGCCTGTCTGTGTACATCGGCAACGACGGCTCGCCAAACGTGACGCTCTACATAGAGCTTGACAACGCGATCAGCGACCCGATACCTGGCAACATAGGGACTGGGCAGTACCTGACGCTGACCTTCAACTCCTACCTGGTGATATACGCCGACAACCTCAGCTACACGCAGGAGCTCGCCCCCTCTATCGTGGTGACTGGCACCGTTACGCCACCCGCCCAGACCGGGCCACTCCAGACAGCCGCGCCAGCGTTCTTCGGCTTCGACCTCTCGTCGCTTCTAAACATGATGATACAGTTCATGTTCCTGGCGATGTTTATACGCATGATGAACTCGCTAATGTCCGCATTTAAGTAACCTCTTTTTTAACTAACAACTCCCTCTTTTCGTGAGTTTTCGGCTGTGTGAAGCGGTCTCGCAGTTCGACCTCCCGCACGTGAGAGTATACGTGTGTAGCGACGGGAGGTACGTCTACGCCCTCAGAGGAGAGGTGTGGGTCCGGGGGCTGACTGTGGAGAGCTGGAAGGGCATACCCGTACGCGCGTTGCTCGACGTCTACGCGTCTGCGCCAGCCACCGTGGTCCTGGCGGCTCAGTACGGGGACACCGCCAGGGCGGTCGCGCTCGACCTGCCAGCTGGCCCCTCCACGGTGTCTATAGCGCCAGCCTCCTCGCGCGGGGGGCGCCTGGTGAGGGTAGACGTATACGGGTACGACGGGGAGTTGCGGGCGAGCGCGACGCCAGCGGAGAGGCCGACGGGCCTGGAGCTGGAGGAGGTGTACGTAGCCACGGAAGACACGCCGCTGTCCGGCTTCGCGTTTTCTACGACAGAAGCGGCGTCTGTAGTCTCGCCGCTGGTCTCGGCGTCGTCGAGAGAGGCCCGGTTCGTGGCTATCAAGGGTGGCGTCGCGAGCGGGATAGTGGCTCAGAACAACAGGAGGTTCGCCTTCTTCACCGGCTCCCCCTCGAACGTGAGGTACGGCTTCCCCTACGTGGTGTCTACAGTGCCCGGGGGCGCCCCCGCTACGGCGGCTGGCCTCCTGGACCTCCTCACCTCGCTACCTGGCGCGGCGCTCTCCTTCTTCTCGGGCCTGGCGGGGCAGGTGCAGAAGGTCGGGGAGTTCCTCTGGAACAGCGGGGGCGCCCTCCTGAACGCGGTCTCCTCTAGCCTGCAGGCCATCGGCTCCACGCTGTCTGGCGTGGCGTACAGCGCCTACAAGTGGGCGACGGAGACCAGGGTACAGCTCGGGCCCTTCTCAGTCTCGGTACTCGACATCGGCCTGACCGTCGCCAGCGTGCTGGTCCCAGTAGGCGTCGCGGGGCTCGTGGCCAGGGGCGCGCTGGGCGCCCTCTCTGCCCTGGGCTTCACCGGGGCCGCGGCGGCGGTGGCGTCCCGGGTGGTCGGCGGCCTCGCGGGCGGCGCCGTGGCCTACGTCTTGGGTAAGGCCAGCGGGGAGGGCGACCTGGCCGCGGTCTACGACGCCGTAGCGACTTTCGCCCTCCCGTTCTTCAGCTCCGTCAAGGCGGTGGCGGCGGCGGTGGCTGGCGGCTTCCTCATCTCGTTCCTCGACAGGCCACCGGGCCAAGAGGAGCTGGGAGGCCAGGGGGAGGTCGAAAAAGCCGAGCTGGCGACTGGCAGGGCCCTGAACCAGATGTGCTTCGACCCGTACCTCTCCACGCTACCGGTCACCGAGTGCAAGAAGGCCCTCTCGGCGAGCTCCACTCCAATAGCCTCAATACTAGAGGTGAGGCCGCTCGCGGGGAGCGAAATCCTCAGCCCGTCCCCCACAGTGGCCGTGGCCAACTTCAGCAAGTCCAGTGGCGTGTTCGAGCTGGTTGTGCGCGTGGGGCTGGACACCGTATGGAGGGGCCAGGTCTACCTGCCAGCTGGCGGCACCACAGAAGTCCAGGTAGGCAACCTGAAGCCAGGCACCGTCACGATCTCCCTGCTCTACAACGGGGTGGAGGTGGACAGGAGGGTGTACAGGTACTCTGGCGGGGGCCAGCTGGACACAGACAAGCTAGCTACGCTAATCGCCCTAGCCGCGCTCGTCTCCGTTGTCAGCTCCATTAGCAGGAGGTAGCGGCTGTCTTTAGGGCCGCGGGCTAGAGGGGGTAGGCGGCGCAAAGCTTTTAGCCACTTCACGTATATAGGTGTGGTGTACAGCGACGAGTCGCTCAAGGCGATACTCTTCGAGTCCGGGTTCAGAGAGCTTGAGATCCGCTTCGACCCGTCTAGTGCCAACGTCGTGCGGTCGATCCTGGAGGCGATGTGTCTAGACTTCTTCATAGAGGGCGGGGTGGCGCACGGGTTCTGTAGCCTGACGGTGGTAAAGGCCCTCCTCTACGCGCTCGACAGCTTTGTGGTATGGAGCCACAAAAGATAACAGAAGGCGTAGCCTTCTGGTTCCCACGCCCGTCTGGCCTTGTGGCTACCGTAGGAGACGTAGCTATCTACGCCAAGAGGGAGGTCGCCACCGTCTCTACCCCGAGGTGTGTAGAGCACGTGAGATACTCGTACGGCATCGCTGTGGCGCGCGTGGGCCAGTGGCTCTGGGTCAACTCCTCCAGGTTCCTCCCCTCTTCGTGGGACGTCTTCCCCAGCTCGGCGTACTCAGTCCTCCACTTCCAGTCGTATGCACAGCTCATCGCCTCGTTGGGGGAGCTTGAGGGAGGGGAGGACTTCGACGTTGTTCTGGGATATAGAAGGCTTGGCGCCCCTGTCGCGATCGTCTTCGACGTGAAGCCAGAGCTCTACGCCAGGCTGTACGGCGTGAAGGTCTGCGAGAGGGGCAACAGATATATAGTAGTGACTACCGGGGACACATGCCCCCACCTAAGCTCGAAGACGTTGTTAGAATACTTGTTACTGCGAAGAGCTGTGAGGAGAAGATGGCTATGCTGAGGAGCCTGTTCTATGGACGTTAGGCAGTACCTCCTCACCCTGGCCCTCAACTACATGGCCGAGGAGGGGCTCCTGCAGGGCGAGGTGTACGTGTGGAACGCGCCTCCCCGCGGCGGGGCGCGGGAGGTGAGGCTGGGCGAGGAGGGGTGGCTGGGAACGCTCGTGCTGGTACAGCCGCTCTCCCACCCCTGCCCCGCCGAGTTGCTGACGTGGGCCAGGGACGTGGCGGACACGGTCGTCGCGATAGACGCCAGGGAGGTGTTCGACGCGTACAACATAGGGAGCTACTTCCCGATGGGCTTGGGGTTCTACAAGCTAGCCAGGGGGCTGGGCTTCGGGACCCTGGCCTTCGACCCGCTCTGGCAGTACGCCGTGTGGGTCGGCTCGCCAGGGAGGCCGGACATGGTCTCAGTCAGGCCATATACCGACCACGACGTCCAGGCCGTGCTGGACCGTCTGGCTAGCAGAGGGATAAAGGCCGTTCCTGTATCTGGCGCGGTCATGAGGGGGTACGCCATATGGGATGTAGACGTCGCTGTGAAGACCGACGACTGCGACTCGGTCCTCTCCGCCCTGAGGGACCTCGACATCGTAGTCGACGCCATCTGCTCCAACTTTCTGATCCTCAGAACCAAGTACGGGGTCGGGCGCAGGAGGTATAAGGTGCGGGTGGCGACTGAGTACGAGAGAAAACACTTTTCAACCGCCTTCATGTTAATGTCGTGAAGCTCCTGGTGGTGGACTACGAGGACAGCCTGGGGGGAAGAGAGGCGGCGTTCCAGTCCACGTGGGCAGAGGGGGTGAGGGAAAAGGCCAGACTGCCACTCACCGCAGAGGAGGGAGACCTGTTCGCCCCCCTTGAGGAGCCCAGCCATGTCGTCCTCACCGGTGGCGTGCAACTCAAGTCGCCCCTGCCCAGCGTAAGAGGAGTGGCTTTTCTAGACGGGGAGTGGTCTCTCTTCTCCTCCCTCTTCTCGTGGGACTGCTTCAAGAACGACAGGTCCCTGCGCACCGCCCTCGGAGCCTTGTACTACAAGTACATGTCCGCGATTTCGTGCAACGCCCCTTCCCAGATAGTGCTCGGCAACCTCTATGTAGCCGTTAGGCGGGGCTACGTAGCCAACAGGCGCTACCCGCGCCTCCTCTACCTAGATCTGCTCAGGCTAAGGGGGAAGGGCCTTTCTCCCCCCTTCGGAGAGCTCGACATAGCCTCGCTACTCTACCCCCACATAGGAATCGACACAGCCCCCTACATCTGCCTCCTGCTACACATCTACGAGCCCCAGTCGGTGTACTCAGACGACAGGGACCTCGCCTTCCTGGCGAGGCTCTGCGCCCCGAACGCCAGGGTATACTCAAACGAGCCCGACGGGGAAGTCGGAATAGAGAAGGGCGCTATGGCGGAGGTGAGCCTGGTTAGGGACATAAGGAACGCCTCGTGGGACGAGCAACTGGTGATATACATAGGGAGGACAGCCGGGACGAGGGGCGGCTTCTACAAATTCTACGCCCCTACGGCTAGCGTCTCGGTCTTCGTGAGGCGCGCCACGTGGGGCGGGAGGGAGCAAGGCAACGGAGTAAAGGGGAGGCAGAGAGAAAAATTTAAAAACTAGAGAGGTGACTTACTCATGGCGAGCGAAGAGGTGCTTCGCTATGTGTTAGGTATAGGGATACTCGGCGTGCTCGTTGGTGGCGGCTTCTTGCTGGGCTACCTAGTCTCCTACCTCTCGGTGCGGAGCGTAGAGGACATAAACAGGCAGATGAAGTGGTGGGTCAGTTTCGCCATCTGGGGCTTCGTCCTGGCGCTGATAGGCGCCATACTCGGCGGGCCGCTGACCTACATATCTGCCATCTTCTCTTTTGCTGGCGTCTTCTTCATAGGGCTGGGTATCGGCGGCATTACCGGGTCGATGGTGAGGCACATACAGCTGGTGGCGAAGCTACTCTCTAAATGAACAAGTTCGTCTTTTTTTCCGACACTCTAACATGTCAGACTTCTTTTGTACGCTTCCACGTATTTAAGAGGGGAAACACCATTAGGATACTGCTGATGAACGACTGTGGCACGTGGGAGAAGGAGGTAGCGCTTTCATGAATATTTCGCGGCTCCTGTGGCTTCTCTTCTCGCCTCTCCTACTTCTGTTTGTGTTTGTCTATGTGAGAGTGGTAGTGAAGAGGAGCAACCCCCTCGTCGGGCTTATCCTTCCGTTTTTCGCTGTGGTCCTATTCGCCATCTTCATCACTAGCAAAACCCACAGAGACTTGAAAGCGGCTGTTTGAGGTTTAGTTTTTTAAGCTAGCACGGAGTATGGACACATGCTGAGTAGTAAAGAGATGAAAAGGCTGGGGATTGTGGGGTACTTCGAAAAGCCAGACGGTACAGTCGTCTTGGTGGTGAAAGACCGCTCTCTGGTGGCCCTAGCAGTTTCTGAGGTGGAGAAGAAGACTGGAAGGAAGCACATCGAGGTGGAGGTTGGAGAAGTGCAACTGATGAGGCTAGACGATTTTTTTCGGCCATGGGGAGGTGAGAGGGGGATAATCTGCTCGCCTCCCCTCGGCGGGTACACGGCGCACCACTGCACTGGCCTGGACAACGAGGACCACAGCGGGAGGGTTGGGATTCTGTACAGCACGTATCTAGACAACGGCGAGGCGGTGAAGATAGTGAAGGACTACGTGTTCAAGCCAGGTGGCCCCCTGTGGTGGCTTGAGGTGTTGCTAGCGTTCTTAACAGGCAGAGACGTCAGCAACAGTTGCGACCTCGCTATTGTGGAGGACAAGCTGAAGACCGACAGGACGCCAGTGGGTATTCTCTTCGCCGGGACGTCTAACGGGAAGTACGCAGTGGCGTGCGATCTGTCGACAAAGCTAGGCGGGAGGAGCATTAGGGAGTTTAAGACGGTGTACGGATTAGTTGTGCACGTAGAGGTGGATGGCAGAGACGTCTCGTTCCTGGCGTATGGCAAGAGGAAGTACGAGGTACTCGGCAGGGGCTCGATATACGTGGCGGCGTTTGGCAGGCTGTACAAGTTCGAGCCAGTCTACTTCATGCAGGCCGAGCCAGCCGAGCTGTGCGACGTGAGGACTGGCAAATGCAAGACTGTGTACGAGTCGGCGCGTCCTGGCTACTCTGGCACGCCACTTTTCGCAGAGGAGGACTTCGTTTCTTAGTAAGGTAGAGTAACTGATATAAACCACCTCCCTTTTTTCTTAGTGCCGCAGATCTTTCTAGACGGGGCGCTCCTCACGCTACGGGAGTGGCAGAGAAAGTCTGGCGATGAGCTGGTAAATCTGATAAGTAGCAGGAAGCCACCTGCGGTTATCCTCAACGAGCCCCCGGGGAGTGGCAAGACTGTGACAGTCCTCTACGCCCTCGCCTCCCTTATGCAACGGGGCGAGTCGGCTGTCGTCCTCGTCCCCAACGTCCCTATCATATCGATGTGGACCAAGTACCGCGTAGTCGCCGACGACGGGAGTGAGATACCGGTAGTCGGGATATACGGAAAGCAGAGGTTCGTCTGTTGGCTCAACACAGAGCTCAGGGCAGACAGCCCCCAGGCCGTGTGCAACTTCAGGACAAGCACTGGCGAGAAGATATCTAAGTGCCGCTTCTACGCGCCCACGACTCACACCCCGACTCCACCTCTCCAGCCGCTCGGCTCGTACAGCACGTTCGGCGGTGGCAAGCTCTACGTCAACATAAACGTCGGCGGGGCGTGCGACTACTACCGCCAGTTCCAGCTGTACCTAAGCCCTGGCATATACGTCATGACCTACGAGAAGTTCCTCATCGAGATGGCCGTTGGGAGGCTCCCCAAGTTCAAGTACCTGGTGCTGGACGAGGTGGAGACAGCATTTGAGCAGATGCTCGTGAGGGTGGACGTGACGCCAGACCTCGTAAGAGAGATACTGAACTACTTGAAGGGGGCGGACTTCTCCGTGTACGAACAAGCGGACGCCCTCATTAGGGACATTGAGCGCGGCGCCCCGATTTCGATTAGCGTGTTTTCGCAACTGATCAGAGTGGCCACGGAGCGGGGCTACCAGCCGCCCTACGGCTTGCGGCTGGCGGAAAACGGGAGACAGCTGGGCAGGAGGGGCCACGTAGTCCTCTACGAGATGTACTTCTTCAAGGCGGTGAGGATGGCCACGGCGCTGGGCGCGTTTATAATAGGGCTCACGGGGACTCCGCTCGCGGAGTCCGACGTCTCTATGCTCTTCCCGAAGGCGCCAGTTGTGTCTAACCGCAGGCGCGCTCTTGGCAGGTACTACGTATACCTAGACGGACAGATCCCCGTCAAGGGCGTCTGGTTCAAGCACCCCAAGGCGTTCAGGCAGGAGGTCGAGGGCGTGTGTAGGAGGACTAGGGAGCTCATCGAGTTGGCACGCTCGATGAGGCTACCCGTCTTCGTCCCCGTCGTCTCCTACAGCGTCGTGAGGGAGTGCGGACTTGACAAAACGTACGGAGTGGACGAAGACGGTAGCCACATAGAGCAGTTTGCAAATGGCGAGAGGGACGTGTTGGTGTCGGCTAGGGCTAGCAGGGGTGTCCACTTCCCGCACAGGCGGATAGCTGTGGTGATTCCCAAATACCCGTTTCCAGACGTCTCGGACCCGCTCGTCTCCTACCTCCTCACGACGAGGTACAAGGACTACATCACGCTGGGCGCCAAGGCGGTGCTGTACCAGATACTCGGGAGGAACGTCACAAGCGACGAAAACGAGGTGCTGGTGCTCACGCCAGACAGCCGCGTTGTCGAGGAGGTCCTCTCGCTGAAGAGGAGCCTCGAAATAGACATAGTCGAGGTGAGGGGGAGGGACGTGGAGAGAGTCTTAGGAGCTGGCGAGTTGCGCGAGGGCGTTAAAGAGGACAAGTAGCGACACGAGCTCGCCCAGAGAGGGGACGTAGGTGTAGGAGTAGAGGTAGGACTTGGCGTCCTTCTCAACGCCATCTGAGTAGAGGCGCAGGGTCAGCTGTCCCCTCGTCTTCGGTAGCTTGAGCGTGAGCGCGACTGGCTTCCCGAACTTCACCACTGGCGTCAGCGACACCACTACGTTGTTCACCTCGGCGACTACGTAGACGTCTGAGCCGTCGCACGGAGTCACTGTCACGACTACTTCGTCTGTGACCAGAACCCCGCCACTTTTAGGCTCCACGCTGACTATAGAGCACACGTAGGGAGTACGCCCCTAGTTAAAAACTTTGGCCACACCCCCTCCCCTCCCCCCTCCGCCTCCGCACGCCTTGTCCAGCCTCTTCTACGGGGGGGATGTTTTATAAAGAGAAGTGGCATATCTACACATGTCAGCTCCAACAGCAACACCGGCGGCGGTAAGTATCGGAGAGGAGCTGGTCCCAGTCACAGTCAACGGGCGTACGGTGAGAGTACACAGGAAGGTGGCGGCTGGCGTCGACAAGTACAACGTCAAGGCGGGCTACATGGCCCAGAAGTGGAGGGCCAAGGTGACGTCCCCCGAGGCTGTGGAGAACTACAAGAGGCGTCTGCTCAGCTACGTGGAGGGCGCCCGGGCCGACGTGGTCGAGACAGCGGCCAGGGCCTACGCAACTGGCGTCCAGGCGTCTGTGGGCAAGTACGAGTCTGCCATTAGGGGCGCTGGCACCAAGTGGCTTGAGGGCTACATCAGGTGGCTCACTGGCTACTAAGGGCGTAGCTGGCCCGTTTTAACTAATCCCTTTTTTCTCCCTCCCTCCAAGTTTTTAAACTCCAGCCATACGCTTACCCATGGACCTGGTCTACCTCACCCTAGACGTAACCCCTCTGGCGGTGGCCGCCTTCGTCGCCGGGTTTGTAGTAGGCAAGTTCTTCCCCAGGATCTACGGCGCGTCTGCCCTAGCCGGGGCGGTACTGGGCGTCAACGCCGGGAGGTACGCCCTGGGCGGGCCCTACGACTGGACGGTATTCCCGTCCTTCGTCCTCTCCCTCTTCGCCGCCGGGGTGGCCATCGGCGGCTACCTTGAGCAGGGGCGCAGGCAGTTGGCGGAGGAGGTGGCCGCCCTCAGGGCGGAGCTCGCCGAGCTCAAGTCGCTACTGCGGAGGGAGGAGGGGAGGCATGAGTAGGCTAGCCGAGGCGGCCGTAGCCTTCCTCCTCATCTTCTCCTCGTTCTTCTTCGCGTTGCTCTACACGCACTACTGGGCACACGGGGCGTCTGGCCCCCCTCTGCCATCTGCAGTCTCTATCAGCGTGGTTGACCGTTGCAACAGCGGCAAGGCTGACATGGTGAAGAAGTTCTCAGAGTGGCTTATGGAGAAGTACCGCAACATGACTGGCGACTACCCTGCGCTGTGCCCCGGCTTCTACGTAGAGCTGGCGAAACTGCCGAGCGGCTACGCCGGCTTTGCGCACTTCTCGTACTCAGGCGGCAGGGCGTGCGTATCTCTGATACAGATAGCGTGCGACATGGACGAGTTCTCCACCAAAATGGCTCTGGCGCACGAGTTCGGCCACGCCATGCAGGCCACGTACCTCAGAGACGCCAGCTCGTTCAGCGGGTGGGTCGTCGAGGCGGTGCCCGAGGCGGCGGCCACCCACGTGATGGGCCAGGTGATGATTCAGATGCCATGGCACTCCTTCTGGTTCACCAAGGCGTACTACACAGAACAGCTGTACAAGCGCAACCCGTGGGACTGCAGACAGGGCAGTCCTAACTACTGCGAGTACAAGTACTCGGGCGCCGTTGGCTGGCTCTTCGAGCGCTACGGGTACAGGAGTATATAC
>NZ_JBMFKV010000057.1:0-11444 GCF_049971835.1 Pyrobaculum sp. | reverse complement strand
CCGCATCGCTCATAAAACAGTTCTGTCCGCTTCCCTTTTTTAGAAGTGGCTAGTGGCGGCGCCCGCCAGGATGTAGGAAGAGGGCGCTGGCAACCGCCCTGAATCGGGAAAAAAGCCTGGTTACGAGCTGGTTGGGTCTACTGCGGCCTCCCGATCTTCACCACTATTGTGTTCGGGCCGGCGGCCCAGCTCTGGACGTAGAAGCCGCCGGGCTCCCAGACCACCTGCACGGCGGTGTCGCCGTTTGGGTCGGGGACGCCTCCGCCGGGCAGTCCGTCTCTCAGCCTGAGCCCTCTGCACGGGGGCTCGCCCCTCAGAGGGGGCGCGTACAGGGCTGAGTAGGGGGCCTGCGCCGCGGTGAGCACCGCCTTGCACTGGAGGGAGGCGTGCCAGTTTGAAAACGCGGCGTAGGCCGCCGAGAGGACCGCCGCAACTACCGCGAGGGCCGCCAGGCTTTCGAAATCCATGGAGGGAGGGGGGAAAACGGGTGATTTTGAACTACCTGCAGTACACCGCGTATCTAGACCCGGCTACCCACCAGGAGACGCCGTAGGCGCCGCCCGCGCTTATCCGCCTCGCGGACCACGCGGAGAGGTCTACGAGGTGGCAGGTGAGGAGGGCGGAGTAGGGGGCGAAGGCCTCCAGCCTCCCCCTGTCTAGGGCCTGGTAGTTGGCGGGCCAGTAGACGTACAGCGCGTCGAGGGAGGGCCTCTTCGGCGGCGCGTACATGAAGGCCCCGGCCGCCGCGAAGGCGAACAGCATGAATACAACGGCCATTGCGATTATCTCCAGGGCGTTCATACCGCCTCCCTCCTCCTAGCCAGCACTGTAATCGCCGTAGCCACGCCGGCCGCGGTGAGGCCGAGGCCGAGGAACACCCACTTGTCCGTCTCGGCGTCGGCCAGCCTCTTCTCCAGGTCGGCGACCGTCTGTTCAAGCTCCGCCAGCCTCGTCCTGTTGTCGGCCAGCGCGCGGCTGAGCGCCTCCGCCTCCCTCCGCAACTGGGCCTCCCTCTCCGCCGCCCTCTCCAGCTCGGCCTTGGTTGCGCCGAGGCTGGAGGTCAGCTGAGCCACCTGGTTTCTGCACACCGCGAGGAGGTCCGCCGTCTGCCTCAGCCTCTGCCTCAGCTCCTCAGCCTCGGCCTCCGCCTGGGCCGCCCTCCGCGCCGTGGCGTTGGCGGCGGCGCGGGCCTCAGCCAGCTCCGCCCTCAGCCTCTCGGCCTCGGCCCTCAGCGCGGCCGCCTCCCTCCTCAGCCTCTCCAGCTCCCCGCCCGCCTCCCCGGCCTGCTCCGGCAGTCTGAACGCCTTGGCGCCGTCGCTGTACCAGCCCTCGGGCGCCGTGCCGTTGAAAACGCCCACCGCAGTGTACGCGGTCGCGTTGATCCTCACAAACGTCACGTTGCCTCTAAATGCGGTGAGGCGCAACGGCAACCACCTCAGCCACGCCCAGCGGATTCCGTCGGGGGAGCAGTATATATTGGCCGCGTATACGTACGTATATCCGTCTGTATACGTCAGGTTCAGCGGCTTCACCGCCGCGAACCTGCACAGCTGTTGCAGGTACATGTAGACAGAGGAGTCTTCGTGAGGCGTGGCGGGGGCGTAGGCGAGGCCGGGCTGGTAGTAGTAGACCGCCGCAGTTCCGTTCATCTACATGAAGTGGGTGGCGTTGACAAGCATCAGCGGCAGTATAAACGCCGCCGGGTCGAACCAGCCGAACATGACAAAAAGGAGGGGCGGACAGAAAAAGAAGAAATTTAGAAAACCTGCAGACCCCACGTCTGCGTCAGACGCCGCAGAGAGGACATGCGAGGAGGATAGCCACAAGCAGAGAAGCCTATGTACCGCCGCGGCCCCGCCGGGGAGGTCCTCACCCGCGGCCGAAGGCCCCGTACACGAGGCCGCCGCTGTTGCTGACGGTGTATGGGGGCGGCTACTCTAGTCTGACTTTTTTGGGTATGCCGCCTTCGTATTTTATTGTTACCTTGACGGATTTGTAGGGTTCTTGGATTTTTGGGGGTTCGCGTTCCATGTCGGGGGTGTAGATCATTTCTTTGTAGTCGTAAAAGGCCAGTTCTTTTATGGGGGTTGGGTAGAGGGCTTCTGTGGGGCATACGTCGATGCAGAAGTGGCACATGATGCACCTGCCGTAGTCTATGCCGGGGTATCTCTTGGTGTTGGGTGCTGGGTACATCTTGATGGCGTTGGCGGGGCATATCCTGGCGCAGAGCATGCACGAGGTGCACTTCTCTGTCAATAGGCCTATCCAGCCTCTCATCCTGCCGTATTCCAGCTTTTCGTATGGGTAGTATATGGTGATGCGCTCCGGCTTTATGAAGTTCCTGGCGGCTACCGCGAGGGCGTCTACCGTCGCCTTGACTATTGTGCTTAGCTTGGCGTTGCTCATGGCGCCAGCCCGAGGACTCTTAGGGCGGCTGACCACGCCACTGCGGCTACTCCCAGCGCCAGGAGCCCGCGCCAGCCGAGGACGAGGGTGTGGTCTAGCCGGAGGACGGGCATGGCGGCTCTCAGGAAGGCGTAGAACAGCATGAGGGCTGTGGTTTTCGCCAGCACCCACGCGGCGAGTATGAGGTGGCCGATTATGTCGTGTGGCCAGGGCCCCGGCGCGTAGCCCGGCAGGGCCCACCCGCCGAGGAAGAGTATGGTGGCGAGGAGGGAGTAGGAGAAGGTGGCGTAGTAGGTGCCGCCGGCGAAGGAGAGAACTAGAAACACGCCTCCGTAGTCGCTGTAGGGACCCGTGGCGACGTCGCCTTCGTAGTCGGCTATTTCGAAGGGGAATCTGGCGGTGGCCATTGCGGCAACTATTATGAAGACTAGGAAGGCCAGGGGGTTGAGTAGCGCGCCTGTGAGGGCTGTCTGCTTATTCACAATTTCCAGGGGGTTTAGGGTGCCGTATAGGAGGGCCATGGCGAGGAAGGAGAGGATGAGGGGTAGCTCGTAGGCGGCGACGAGTAGGGCTTCGCGGGCGGCGCCTATGTAGGCGAATTTATTGTTGACGGACCACCCGATGATGACGACTGATATGGAGACTAGGAGGAGTATGACTAGGGAGAAGACAAGGCCGTATGGGAGGAGGGCGGGGTCTTTTATCAGTCTGAGGTCTGGGGTTAGGGGCAGGAGCAATGATGCGCCGAAGGCGAGGGTTACGAATATCGGGGGGCCCCATACGAATAGTATCTTGTGGGCGCCGCGGGGCACTATCGGCTCGCTGATGAGGAACTTGAAGGCGTCTGCCAGTAGCTGGAGGTAGCCGCCGAGCTGGGGGGAGACGTGAAGGGGACCCACCCGCATCTGAACCCTCGCGGCGGCTTTCCTCTCGAACCACACCACTGTCAGCAGTATACCGCCCGACGCCGCGAAGAGTAGTATGAAAAACCAGAGGCGGGGGGAGAGGACTAGGGTTGAGAGATCCATGGCTCTACGAATTTGTCGTTATTAATATGTTGTCTCTCTTGGTTGCCGGCGTGGCGCCGCGGATCTCCATATTGCGCCGTCACCGATCCTGCTCTGGTGGGAAGTAGCCGAAGGAGCCGTATATCGCTGGGAGGTCCATGAGGCAGGAGCCTATGAATGCCTTGATCATGGCTCTGAGGTTTTGCCAAGAGGGTGTGGATATCCTCACTCTGTAGGGCTTCTCGGTGCCGTCGCCAAGTACGTGAAAGTAGTACCTCCCCCTGCCCCCCTCCGTGACGCCGGTGCCCTCTCCCTGGGGCAACATTGCGGTGAACAGGGCGCCTAGTCTAATGTATTCGTTAGCCTTCTCCCTCTGCTTGGGGGGTAGTCTGTGTAATACCGCCTCGCCGACTAGAGGGCCGTCTCTGGGGACTCTGTCCAGGGCCTGCCTTATGATCCTGGCGCTCTGCCTAATTTCGCAGAGCCTCACCATTGTCCTGGCGAGGGAGTCCCCGCCGTCTTCTACACAGACGTCCCACTCCAGCTCGTGGTACACGCCGTATTTATAGGCGCGGCGGGCGTCCCAGTCTATGCCAGAGCCCCTGGCGCCGGGGCCCGTGGCCATTAACTTGGCGGCATCCTCCTTGCTGAGGTAGCCGACGTCTCTGAGGCGGTAGTAGCCCACAGGGTTTTTGACAACGACTCTGACAAATTCATCTATCTTCTTCTCAAGGTAGTCGAGGAAGCCCTTGGTCTGCTCGTAGAAGGCGTCAGGGGGTGCGGTGCGGACCCCGCCGGGGAGGACCCAGGTGGGGGTGGTTCTGGAGCCCGAGACCATGGCCCACAGCTGTACTAAAAGCTCGCGCAGACCGAAGCCCCACATGAAGCCTGTGGATGAGCCTATCATAATGGCGTGTAGGCCGAGGTCGTAGAGGTGGGTGGAGATGCGGCTGAGCTCCCCCATGATGACTCTCAGATACTCGGCGCGGGGAGAGACGTCAAATTTGGCGAGCCTTTCTATGGCCATGGAGTAGGCCCAGGTGACGTTTATGGCGTCTGGAAGCGAGAGCCTCTCGAAGAGAGGTATGTTCTGAATCCAATGGCGGGTCTCGCCGAGCTTCTCCATCGTCCTATGCACGTAGCCAGGGTCAGGCGTGACGTTTACCACAACGTCGCCGTCTACCTCGACTATGAAGCGGGTGTGGCCGCTGGAGGGGTGCTGAGGCCCCCAGAGAATGTCGAGAACGCGGCGGCCGCCCTCAAGGCGCTCTTCTTTTAAAACAAGTCCGTACTCCTCGGTCCTGATCATATCTGTAACAATAATAACAACTATTTATCATATACGTTCCCGTAGGCGCCGTAGGCTTAAATCCCCTGGGGTTAGTACCTGTTGATGTTGGCTTTTTGGATCTTCGTTGCCGCCGTTGTGGCGTACGAGGTGGCGCATTTGGCGGCTGAGCTGAGAATTGGGGCGCCCGCCCGCGGCTCGTGCAGGACGGTGGTGGTGCCTACCCGCGGCGGCAGAGATCTGGCTAGGTTCGCTGGCTACGTCGACTACGTGGTTGTCGACGGGGCGGAGGCGGCGGGGCTGAGGTGGGTTGCTAATCGCTATGTGGAGCTCGGCAAGTCGGGGGCTTTGGCCACTGCTCTTGAGGCAGTCGACGCGGATCTCTACGTTTTTATCGACGACGCGCATCCGGGGCCTTGGCTAGAGGCTCTTAGGGGTATGTGCGGGAGGTTCGCCACGGCGTACCGCTGGGTTTTGGGGAGGCTTCAGAACGCCTTCTCGCTTAGAGGCCTCGACTGGATGGTATGGAGGCGCACGCGGTTTCTCTACGGCGGCGCCATGACGGTGCCCGGGGAGCGGAGGCGCGAGGCCGTGGAGGCGCTCAGGAGGTGCCCCGTCGACGACATGGCTCTGACTAAAATAGCCGGCGACGTCGCGGTGCTCCCCCTGCTGGTGCCTATGGACCCGGCGCCTCGGACGTGGGAGTTTTTCATAAGGCAGGCGGTGGCGGCGAGGCTGGGCAACCCCCTTCTCTGGGGGGTGGAGCTGGTTTTCTACTGGGTGTGGGTGGCGGCGGCCCTGCTCTTCCCGCCTCTCTTCCTCCTGCACGGGGCGAGGACCGCGTTGAGGTCGCGGCGGGCGCTAGGCAGGGTGGACTGGGCGCAGGTGCTTCTCTCGCCTCTGGAGAGGCCTCTGGAGGCTTTTGTATTCCTAGCCTCGGCGTTTAGGCGGTGTTTCAAGTGGGGGGCGAGGGAGATCTGCGGCGGGTGCTAGTTTTAAATATGGCTAACGGGGGTGTGTGGCGTGATTACCGAGAAGAGGGCCAAGGCGAGGCCTGAGAAGGGCGTCGAGGACCTCCTTCTCCACCTCGGCGAGGACCTCTCCCGGCCGGGGGTGGCCAATACGCCTAGGCGCTTTGTGAAGGCTATGGAGGAGCTGACGCGGGGGCTTAGAGAGCCTCCTCCCGAGGTGGTTTTCTTCCCACTGGAATACGAGGCGCAGGTAGGGCCTGTGGTTATTGAGAATATAGGCGCCGTGTCTGTCTGCGAGCACCACCTACTCCCCATCCTCCTCCGGGTGTCGGTGGCGTACATCCCGGGAGACGGGGTGCCGGGGCTGAGCAAGGTTATCAAGCTTGTTAAGTGGGCAGCGGCGAGGCCTATTATGCAGGAGCGCTTCACCGAGTGGCTGGCCGATCTCTTAATGGAGAGGCTGAGGGCGCGGGCCGTCAAAGTTAGGGTGTGTGGAGTGCACATGTGCTCCTTCATCCGGGGGGCGAGGGACGAACACCACGACATGGTGACCGAGGCGAGGCGCGGCGACATCGACGTGAGGCTGAGCTGCCGCAGGCCCCTGACCTGTAGATGAGGCTAGTCGTCACGGGGGCCAGCGGCGGCATAGGGGCGGCGCTGGTACGTATCGCCAAGTCCAGGGGGGACTTCACCGTCGGCATCTCGAGGCGGCCCTCCGAGGCAGACGTCCACCGCAACTGCGACGTCCTCGACCTGCACTGCCTCAGGAAGGCGGCGGCTGAGGTGGGGCGGGTGGACGGCTTAGCTCTGCTCCACGGCCACGGAGACCCGGGGCTGTGGGTCAAGCCGATTTCCGAGCTAGACGGAGACGACTTCCTCGACGTCTTCAGAGTTGACATGGTGGGCTCGTTTAACGTAGTGAAGGCCTTTCTCCCGGCCTTGTCGAGAGACGCCTCCGTGGTGCTTGTCTCCTCTACGCCGGGCCTCGTCGGCGACAGCTACGGCATCCCCTACGCCGCGGCTAAGGGAGCCCTGGCGGCGCTGGCTAGGAGCTTGGCTAAGGCGCTGGCCCCGGTGAGGGTAAACGCCGTGGCCTTCGGCCCAATCGCCACTAGGTGGACCACGTGGATTAGCGAAGAGGGGCTGGAGGGATTCAGGGGGAGGACTTTGTTGAAGAGGCTGGGGTCCCCCGAGGAGGCAGCTGAAGCTGTGTACTGGCTCCTCTCACCTGCCTCTAGCTACGTGACCGGCCACGTGCTAATCGTCGACGGCGGGGAGTCCCTTTGACCACTATGTAGAGCGCCGCCGCGGCCATGACCGCCGCCACAGCCAAGAAGGCGTAGAGGGCAGGCCCCCCACCACCCGAAGCCGGGGTCTGCGTCACGGCGCCGGCGGCGGGGGGCTGGCCTATGGCGAGCTGAGCGGTCTGTCCGGGGGCCAGCGTGACTGTGTACGTCAGATTTCTATCTCCCATGTCTGCCACCACTGTGTAGGTGCCTGGGGGTAGCTCGACGCGTCTCGGCATGGTTGCGCTGGTGGTGTAGTTGCCTATTATGTACACCCTCCTGGCTGGCTGTTGATATGTTATGACTAGATACGCGTTTTCCACCGTGACTATCAGGGCCTCTGAGGGGTGGCTCGCGGCCACTGTAAAGGTCTTCTTCGCGAAGCCGGCGTCCACCGTGACGGTGTACGGGACGCCGGGTAGCACCCACAGCTCGGCTTGGCCTTTGTATACCTGCCCCGCGACCACCACAGCCCAGTCGTTTCTAACAGCTCCAAAGGAGTCCACCGCCCGGATTACCAACCTCGTGGCGTTTACCACGATGGTGCTGTTGCAGAGGCTCCATGGGTTGAAGACGTATCTATACGGCTCGCCAGTGGGGGTGCGCACCTCGGTCGCGGCGGCCCCAGTGTAGTTGACCATTGGGAGCATGTATGTAACGACCTCCTCCGCCCCGGCGGCCACCGGAGTCCGCCCGCTGTATATCGCCACCTCTGTGACGGGGGGCCTTGCCCTGAAGATACATGTCTTTACCAGCCCGAGTTTAACAAGGTCGACCTGGGGTTGCCATATTGTAGTTTTTACATGTAGTGGCTTCTCCAGTATATATTTTTCCACTTTTGTTATGTATATCTCCAACTGGTAGTTTATATTCCCCACAGGTATCGACAGCGCCAGCGTGTTGTTTGTGAAAGGTATCTCAAGGTCTGTGTAGGTGCCGTTTGCCAGCTTAGCCATCTTCACGACGAGGACCCCGCTCGCCGGCAACGGCCCTATGTCTAGCGTGTCGATGTACTTCACGGTGGCGACGTCGTGTCCCGTGGCGTAGGTTTTCCAGACCAGTAGGTTGCCGAGGTATATCTCCACCTGGCTACCCGTGGGCACCTCCGCCACCCCCGTGGCGTTCGTGGCGGCGCAACGCCCCGCGGCGCAGACGGTGGCGTTGGGGATGGGGTAGCCAAGGTCGTTCCTAACCTCTATGAAGGCGGCCAGCGCCATGGCCGCGAGGAGTATTATGTATATTGTCTGTCTCACGGCTGGGGGGTTTGGCTGGTAATTAAAGGTTGGCCAGCTTTACATTAGGAATGAAAGATTTATATATAGACCCTCTAGCGGCCGTAGGGTTTGTATATGCCGTATTCCTCGCCGTTGCTCTTAACTAAATAAATACAGTTGATTAATGCTTTGAATTTAGCGATACATTTATATATCTCAAATTCTCTGGATTACTATGACAGAGGAGGTAAAGCTTACAGACAGGCAGTACCAATTGCTAAACCACCTGCTCCAGAGGGCTCAGCCAATGAGGGTCTATACGGTGTACGGGGATCAAGACGAGATTGCTAGGGAGCTGGGAATGACCAGGCAGGCCCTTGCGATACACCTAAAGAGGCTTAAGGAGCTTGGACTAGTCAGGACTGGGAGGGAGTTCGTGGACATCACAGAGAAGGCTGTGAAGCTCCTGAAGGGGCAGTCAAGCGACGTGATTATCTTGGTGAAGATTGAGCCTAAGTACCGAGACAAGGTGTACGACGCCACCAAGAAGCTACCTATTGAAAAGGCTCTGAGGCTCGCGGGGGACTACGACCTCGCCGTGATTACCCAGGAGACTGTGTTAGACAAGGTGCTGGACTCCATAAACAACATGGAGGGCGTTAAGGAGACCAAGACGTT
The DNA here is from genome assembly GCF_049971835.1 of Pyrobaculum sp. Lineage (NCBI taxonomy): Archaea > Thermoproteati > Thermoproteota > Thermoprotei > Thermoproteales > Thermoproteaceae > Pyrobaculum > Pyrobaculum sp. Next base: position 2,594 of record NZ_JBMFKV010000057.1, on the reverse strand, counting down.
TATCTCAATCGGCGCTGTAAAAGAGTAAATTTTTTACTAAGTTTCAACCCCCACGTTCAGAAGCGCGTAGAAGAGAGGAGTTACGTATTTCATCTCCTTTAGCCGCACCACCTCCGGCGGTATCTTAATCTCCAGAGCCAGCGCCTCGCCCTCCTCCGTAAGCATATAGCGGGGCCCCTCCCTCTTTACGTACCCCCTCTTCTCCATCTCAACCAACAGCGCCTGGAGTATAACGTTTTCTCTGACTTTTTCGATAGCGGGCACAGTTCTTAGGCGGCGGGCAGTTACGTACCAGGCCACTGCTATGAGGTCGGGAGTTGCCTCGCCCAGCGTCTTTAGAAGGCCGGCCACTATTTGGAATATATGCTCCATCTTCTCGACGCCTGAGAGGAGGGCGAACTCGGCGGGCAAGGCGCCTCTCTCGACGTATTCCTTCAGGGTTGTGAGGTTGTGGTCTCCGCGCTCGACGTCGTAGAGGGCTAGGGACAGCAACAACACGGGGTCTCTGTGGGGGAGGTATTTGGCTATGTCGTAGCTGTACAGCCTGTAGAAGGCCTCCTCGCAGAATTTTCTGTCCTTTCTGCTACACCACTTGGCGGCCATCGCCTTTGCGAAGAGTTTTTTCAGGTCTGGAAGCCTCGCGAGGCCCCCCACCCCCAGTGTGTACAGCATCCAGGCTACTTTATACTCCACCCTGCTCCTCATATCCATTAACAACTCGCCGAGCGTCGTCACAGCACGGCGTCTTGCCAACGCCTCTCTTTTAAACTTTGCGGTTTGACTACTTAAATAGAGGGGGATCTGCCCACCTATGAAATACCTCACCGGCAGAGATTTCGCCTTTCCCGAATATCTACCCCGCTACCCCCGCGAATTCGACTTCGAGATCCTCCACATGCGCCTGGATGTGAATATAGACCCGCAGGGGGGCGTGGTGGAGGGGGCCGTACGATATAGGGCCAGGGCGAGGAAGGACGGCGCGGCCGTTGTCCTCGACGCAGTGGAGATGGAGGTTCTGGGAGCCAGCCACGACTACTACTACGACGGCGAGAGGATTGAGATTAGGCCTGGCTGGAGGAGGGGAGAGGAGGCCGAGGTCTACGTGGCGTACAGGGCGAGGCCGAGGGCGGGTATGTACTTCATAAAGCCGCACGGGCAGAGGAAGGGGTTTTACGTGTGGACGCAGGGGGAGAGCGAGTACAACAGATACTGGGTGCCTCTGCCCGACTCGCCTAATGTGAAGTTCCCCTGGACCGTGGCGGTGACCGTGCCCAAGCCCTATGTGGCTGGTAGCAACGGGCTTCTAGTGGAGGTGAGGGACCTCGGCGATAGGCAGACTTTTGTGTGGGAGCTGAGGCATCCAATGTCGCCGTATCTCCTGGCTATCGCCGTGGGTGATTTCGAAATCCATAGAGAGAGGTGCGGCGGCGTCGAGCTTGAGTACTATGTGCCGAGGTACGTGGGCGGCGAGTGGCGCCACTCTTTCTACAACACGTGTAGAATTATGCAGTTCTTCTCGGAGTACCTCGGGGTGCCGTTTCCCTACGAGCGCTACGCGCAGGTGGTGGTGCCGGAGTTTATCTACGGCGGAATGGAGAACACCACCTTCACAATACTCACAGACTGGACTATCCACGACAAGCACGCCCACTGCCCCTACACCGGCTTCCCCTGCCCGGAGCAGGAGGACTTCACCTCCGATCCGCTTGTGGCGCACGAAATGGCCCACATGTGGTTCGGCGACTTGGTGACAGCGAAGGACTGGGGCCACATCGCCATTAACGAGTCCTTCGCCACGTTTGTAGAGGCTTTGTGGACCGAGGCGTCTAGGGGCCGGGATGAGTATCTCTACGAGATCTACACGAACTTCAAGACGTATCTGGGGGAGTACTCCAGGCGGTACTCACGGCCAATTGTCACCAATCTGTACAAAATCCCCGACGAGGTTTTTGACAGGCATTCGTACGAGAAGGGCTCCGCCGTGTTGCACACCCTGCGTAGCCTCCTTGGCGACGATGTGTTCCGCAGGGCGCTTAGGCTGTTCCTGGAGCGGTATAGGTACAGGGCGGTGGATATAGAGGATTTGCGGAAGGCGTTCGAGGAGGCGGCTGGGAGGGATTTGGAGTGGTTCTGGAGGCAGTTTTGGTACTCGGCGGGGCACCCCGTGTTGAAAGTCTCGTGGAGCTACTCCGAGGGCTCTCTGAGGCTTCAGGTTAAGCAGGCCCAGGGCGACGACAGCTACCCGGTGTACACCTTCCCTCTGGAGGTGAAGGTGGTTTATGAAGACGGGAGGAGGGAGGTTAGGGAGGTGCCGCTTGACGACAGGGAGGTTACTCTCCACTTGGGGGCCGCCAAGCCGAGGTATATCTGCGTCGACCCGGCTTTTAAGATCATGAAGGCGCTGGACCTCCAGTACCCCCTGGAGTCTGCGGTGGCTATGGTGGAGGACGAGGACGTGTACTGCCGGTTGCAAGCCATCGAGGTGTTGAAGAAAAACGGTAGCGCCAGGGCTGTGGAGGCGCTGGGCAAGGCGCTGGAGGACAGGTTCTGGGGGGTGGCGGCTGAGGCGGCGAGGGCGCTGGGGGAGGCTGGCG
>NZ_JBMFKV010000056.1:0-11492 GCF_049971835.1 Pyrobaculum sp. | reverse complement strand
CTGTTGCTGGTAGGCGAACGGCAGCCCAGTCTGCTTGACAAGATCCTTAACCTCATGCCACACCTTGAAGAAGTTTGCCCTCTTTCCCCCATACGTCTGGACTAGGTGCTCCACTACGGCCTTCTTTGCCTTTCTATACGCCTTTTCAAGCTCAAGAAAGTCGAGGAACTGGTTGCCATCCAGCAGAAGCGGGACGGCGACGGATCTCGCAACCACCATCTCTAAATTAACGCCGGCTAAAAACCTTACCTCGCCCTAAAAGGCGAGGTTTGCCGCCGCATTTAACAACTGCATCGACGCCCTCCCACTCCTTGACCTCCAGCTCCACGGCCCAGACGCCGCGATCGTCGCCGTATATGACGAAATTCCCGCGGCCCACCGCGACGTATTTCGGCTCCCCTTCTCTAATTCTCACGGCTACCACCTCAGCTCTCATGTCGTAGTAAGTCTTGACGGCTGGCGGCGTAGCGGCCGGACCGTTGCTATACGTAACCCCAGGTGTATTTGAAAACCACACCAAACCGCTGAATGTGGAAATTTAAGTTTGTACTGCACGTAGTAGGGGGGCCATTTTTACCTCGGTCTCCCGGCACTCGGCGTCTGGCCGCGAGTCTGCGACTATGCCTGCCCCGGCCCATGCATACACAGCGTCTCCCTCGCCGTAGAGAGATCTGATGACTACGGCGAAGTCGGCGCCTCCCGGCCACACGGCGCCTATAGACCCGGTGAAGGGGCCTCTGGGTTCCCTCTCCAGCTTGTTTATGTACTCGATGGCCCTCGGCTTGGGGACTCCGGTGACTGTGGTCGTCGGGTTCAGCGCCTGGACCGCCTTGAGGGGGGTGGCGGACTTGTCCAAGCGGCACTCTATGTAAGACACCAGGTGCTGGACGTAGTTGTACTTCTCCACGACGGCGACTCTGTCCGCCGCCACTGTCCCCCACCGGCATACCCTACCCATGTCGTTTCTGACAGAGTCCACGAGCATTAGGTGCTCGGCCCTCTCCTTGACGCTCTCCACCAGCTCCCTCTCCAGCTCCGCGTCCTCCGCGGCGTCGCGCCCCCTGGGCCTGGTCCCGCCGATTGGCCCGCTCACCGCCCAGCCTCCCATCGACGTCACAAGAGTCTCGGGGGAAACCCCGGCGACCCAGAAGTCGCCGAACTGAATGAAGAAGTAGTACTTCCCCTCCATGTGGCGGGCCAGCCGCTTCAGCACGGCGTCGGGGGACGCGGCGTCGGCGAACCTCCGGTGCCTCGCCAGAACGAGCTGGAAGAGCTCCCCCCTCTCCAGGGCGGCTTTCGCCTCGGCGAAGGCGCGTCGGTACTCCTCGCAGTCCACTCCGTCCTCCTCCTTCAGCGCCACGTCGCCGCTGTGTAGTGTAGGCGTCGTGGGGCGCCCCACTATGAAGACGGCGGCTGGCCACCCCTCGCGCCGCCTAGCCTCGACGCCGTCGAAGTGGGACACGGCGTGGAAGGCGAACAGCCCAACCGCCGGTGATCTGGCCTTCTCCACCCGGCTGATGTCTGTCTCGACCTCTCCCTCGATGTACAGCTCGAGAAGCGGCGTCTTAATGTACGCCCTGCCCCTCATAATTCAGCGCGCCGGCCAAGCCCGCCTCTAGGCGCTCCGCCGCCTTCTCCAGCGATATGGCGCCGGTTAGATACGCCTCGACCACTGGGTGCGCCGCCTCCACGTAACTCATCCACTGGGGGCCGCGGAGGGGGTATGCGGACTCGACGAGGTGTCTGTTGTGGCGGTAGGGCCCCCAGTCCACGTCTAGATAGGGCGGGGGGTAGGCATAGGAGTCGGGGAAGTCCGCCTCCACGCCGACGGCGGTTAGCCCCCAGAAGCCGGCGACGGCCCTCCCCAGCACCGGGTTCGGCCTGGCCTTGACGTCGGGGGCCCACCCCAGCCAGAAGTAAGCCGCCTTGTACACGCCGGAGCGTATGCCCTCGGCCAGCTGGGCAGGCGACTCCGGGAGGCCGCATTTGTACAATCGTTTTGCATATTGGAGGGCCTTAGCGGCGCCGCCCAGCTCGAGGTAGAGGGGGAGCAATAGGTCTGTGACGAGGGGCTCTCCTCTCTTGGCCAGCAAGCCAGCTCGTCCACACGGCGCCTCTGAGACGTAGTTCGCCGTGCCGTCTGTGTAGAACACCTGGACGTTCCCCAGCACAGGCCACAGCCTGCCCGCCAGCCCCGCCAGCGCGGGCGGCGTCTGGTGCCGGGGCCTTGGGGCTCTCCCGTGGATGTACCACACGTCTTCGATGTAGTACACGCCGGGGGTCCCCTCTCTGTACCGCCTGTAGAGAGACAGGTAGTCCATCTGCACAAGTCTGCAACCCAGTTGCTCCGCGATTGGGCGGAGGAAAAGGCTGTGGTATCCCTCCCTCCCGTAGAGCGTACACACGGGGGCAGATTCATACTACAGATAAATTTCTCCCCCTACACACGCCTGTGATGATTGAGCTGGATAGAGAGCTCGACGAGCTTGACAGTCTCGTGGCGGAGTTTGTAAACTGTCTGGGGGTCAGGTACGTCATAGTGTCGGGGTACGTGGCTATTCTCTTAGGGCGTGCCCGGTCGACTGACGATGTTGATGTAATAGTGGAGGCACGATCCGGATCGGAGGTTGCGGCGCGTGTGGAGAGGTGCGGTTTTAAGCCGCTTTCGATCCCGGCGTATATAGACGCAGAGTTTAGAGAGGCTTCGGTGAGGTTTTATAAGCCTCCGCGGCTTTTGCCGAATTTCGAAGTTAAGCCGCCGCGTAGCTTCTACCAGCGGTACGCCCTGGAGAATAGAGTGGAGGCGCGGGTTGGCGGGGCTGTGTTTTACATATCGCCTCTGGAGCTTCAAATTGCCTACAAGCTCTGGCTGGGATCTGACAAAGATATCGAGGACGCGGTTTATATCTACAGATTTGGGAAGGCGAAGGGTTTATTAAGTGAGGAGTCGCTTGAGGCGTGGGCGAGGCGTATGGGGGTGTCGCTGAGGAGCTTGAGAGAGAGCGGAGGCGGAACCTACAGCACAATCTGAAGGTTGTGGCGTACTTCGCTGAGCTCGCCGCGAGAAACGACCCTGATTACTGGCGCTCCTATGTGGACTTCATAAACAGCTTCTATAGATATGTCTGGAGGAGGCTTGAGGATCCCCTCTTCCGCGAGACGTATCTCCAGATACTGGAGATGAGGCGCCGCAGGCCTAGGAGGGAGCCGCCGGGCGCCTAGCTTATAAAAACTGGGCGGGGTTTGGGGGTGTGAAGATTTTGAGGATTTTGGAGGACGCCGAGTTGAGGATAAGGCGTGTTGAGTCTGCCGGCGACGTGGATGTGTTGCGGTGGAATCTCTACGCCGCCGTACAGTACGTGCTTGACGCGCTGGCGGTTCTCTTCTCTGAGCTGGGCTGGAGGAAGCCGCCGTCGTACACCCGCCTTGTCTTAGAGGCTGAGGAGAGGGGCGTGTTGCCGCCCGGCTTCGCCCCCTTTGTTAAGATGCGGAACGCATTGGCTCATGCCTATAGGGAGGTAGAGGCCCGTGAGCTGTCGGAGATGAGGAGGAGGGCGCTGGAGGAGCTCCCCGCGTCCTCGCCTCCGTCAGGTCGTTTATAAAGGATCGGGGGATCGATCCCGTGGTGGAGTGGGGATCCGCGGCCGAGGTGTTTAGGAGGTTTGGGGTTAAGTTCGCCTACCTCTTCGGCTCCCGGGCTAGGGGGCTGGGGCGGGAGGACAGCGACTGGGACGTCGCTGTCTACTTCGGCAGAGAGGTCACGGTCGTCGACGAGGCGGAGCTCGCGGCGGAGCTGTCGAGGGTTCTGGGGGTTGAGGTTGACGTGGTTGCGCTGGACGCGGCGGGGCTGGACTTGATCTACACAGTGCTTAGAGACGGCGTGGTTATCTACTCGGCAGACGAAGCTCTCCGGAGGCGGTGGGAGATCGAGTCGTATCTAGAGTATCTAGACTACGCCGCGAGCTACCTTGACTGATTACGCTTAAGCCTCGCTTTAGGGAGGCGTTTGCCATTCACACAGATTTTTGGCGACACGGTCACTGTGTCATATGGCGTATGCCGCGGTGAAGCACTCAGCGCAGGACAGCGCGCCGCAGTAAAGAGGAGATCCGCTAAGAACTTATGTGGTTTTAACGTATCGCATGTAGGTGAGGTTAAAATTTGAAATTCGCTCCCTTCAGCATCTAGAGGCGCTTCTGGACGGTGCAGTGCTTTGCTGTGGATATGAGTTGCTGGGCTACTCCGAGGTCGTCTTTGATGACTACCCCCAGCGCAATGTCGAGGGCTAGGGGGTAGCACCTCTCGACGACTTTAAGCGCCTCCTCTAGGTTCAGCGCTATTACCTCTACACCGGGCGGCGTCTTTAGCCCGGCTAGCCTCCGGTGGGGAGGCTCGGAGAAGCGTCCAACCACTAGGACATCTATGTCGCTGTCCTCTCCGTAGTCTCCTCTGGCGTACGAGCCCACGAGGAGTACTGTGCCCTCTACCGACGCGGCCACCCGCTCAGCCGCCTCCCACGCCCGCCTCTTCAACTCCTCTCTCCACTTAAAGACCTCCATACTCCCTTCACGAATTTGATGACCTCCTCGGCGGCTTTGATAGCCGCGTCTGCGTCTCTGCGGGAGAAGTACTCAAATGGCGACCCCTCGCTCCAGGCATCCACGTACCTCGTTGGTATGTAGAACTTGTCGAGGAGCCTGCACAGCTCCACGACGTCTTCACTCACCGGCACCAGGCGGCTGACCCCGGCGATTAGGTGGGTTAGGGAATGCCCCCTGGCGGGCATCCCTACGCCGTACAGCAGGGCCTTGAGTGCGAACTCGGCGGCTTGATGCGCCTTAAAACAAGCCCAGTTGAAGTCGCCCCGCTCGGCATCGCCCACGGCAGAGGACAAGGTCCTCTCCGCCATGGCTATCCATCTGGTAAACTCCCCGGCATCCACAAACTGCAGAGGCCAGAATAATATATAGTTGACCCATTTAACCGGCGCTACGCATTACCAACGCTGTTGGAGGCGGTCCAGCATGTGGCGCCGTGTCGTCCACAGGACAGGTTTTTAATCTCGTGGACATCCCTGGTTATGGATCCCGATCTGGCTAAGGTGCTGGGGGGACTGGGGGCATTCGTCGCGGCGGCGGGGTTCTTCGCCGGGTGGCCCGCGGTGATCGTAGGCGCGGTGCTGTTATACATCGGGCTCTCCGAGCTACGGGCGGGCGGGGCGGATCTATCTAAGTGGCTTGTATATGCGATCTTAGCCGCCGTCGCATTTGGGATTGCCCACATGGCGCTGGGCTTCTCGCTTGAGCGCTTCTACCGCCTCTGGTCTCTCCCCGCGGCTGGCTTCGCCCTGGCTGTGGGCGCCGCGGCGTGGGTAGCCGGGTGGGTTCTGCAAGTGGCTTCGGCCTACCGCCTCCGCCCGGTGCTCAAGGCGCTTGAGGGCTCAACCGGCGAGAGGCTGTTCTCAGTGGCCAATACCCTGTACTGGTGGGGCTCCTTCCTCGCCGTGATCGCCGTGGGGCTCATCCTGATCTTCGTGGCTTATCTGCTAGTGGGCGCGGGGTTGCTCGTGGCGAAGTTCCAGCCTAGATGACAGAGCTGAAGTTGCCGCCCAGCGTCAGGAGGGTTGTGGAGATATGCCGCTCTTTGGGGTTTAGAGTATTTCTAATTGGGGCCCGGGCTCTGGAGTTCTACGGCGTGGTGCGGCACACGGCCGACTGGGACTTGGCTATAGATCAGCCGTTTACTGTAGAGGTGAGGGATAGGCTCACCGAAGCGTTGAGGGAGGCTGGCTACGCTGTGCAGTGGAGGAAGTGGGGGCTATACGTCGACGCGGCGGGCGTCCACGTAGACATAAACTACGCGCCCCTTATCCTAGACAGCGAGTTTATATCTAGGTGTAGAGAGGCAGAAGGCGTCTTTATCCCATCTCCGGAGGATCTAGTTATCCTGAAGCTTGCAAGCGGCGAGCGTAAAGACGTAGAAGACTTGAAGAAACTCCTCAGGCTACCCCTCGACTTGACTTACCTCAGGAGGAGGGCTTTCCAGGCAGGTCTGGATAGGGAGCTGTGGAAGATTTGGCGGAGGGTGCATGGTACTCGCCTTTAGAGAAGGGGGGTGTCTGCTCTTCGGAGCTGTGAAGCTGTCGGCCGAGGCTATATATGTCTTGGAGGGCTGTGCCCTGGCTGGCTGGTCTGCCCTCGCCGCCCATTTAGGTACGGCGCTTCCCCTTCCATTTCACCCCCCGTATCTCCAGTTCGTATGCCCGTCGCTCGATACCGTGGTGGAGAGGGTTGCGAAAACCTCGCTACGTGTCTGGAGGGGGCGGGGCCGCGTCTCCCTCGGAACTAGGCTGGGCAAAGAGGCCGAGGTAGTTGAGGGATTAGTCACTGGCGTGCGATTCCGCTGTGGGCTGTATGTACAGACATGCGACGAGGCGCTTAGACACATCGCTGAGCACGGCCCCGGCTCGAAGTATCTAAAGCTGTTGCCGAGATACGTAGAGGAGGACTTGTGCCGACGTGAACAAGGGCGTTCTGTATAGGTAACGACACATGGCGTGTCAAGCCTTAGACGGCCGTCGGGGCGCATCCGCCGGCATCCCCCTAGCCAGCGTCCATGATGGCCGACATGAGCGGGAGGTTCCTCTGCATCGTGCGACCCCGTATAGTAAGCTCCCCGTCTAGCCTGTGCAACCCCCTGGTGTGTGCGCTCTGTCTCGAATGTCGCGAACTTGTGGTGGCGGTTGGAGTAAACTTTTTAAAGGGGGGCCCGGCGGCCGCTCCGTGGCGTTGGAGCATCTCCTCCAGATAGTCTTCCTCGTTGTGCTAGTGGTGCCGCCTCTTGTTTCGAAGAAGGTGGAGCATAATATTGAGCTGTTTTTTCTCGCCGTGGGTGCCGCCGGCGTGTCTCTGGCTGGTTTGTGGAGCTGGGACCTTCTGAAAGAGGCGCTTCTCCACCCGGTGGCCGTCTACCAGCCGGGCTTGGGGTATTTGCCAATTGGCATTACTCAAGTCGTCCTCGCCGCGGGGCTTGTCTTCTACGCCTTCCGCAACAGGCTCGCCGCCTGGGCAGAGGCCTTAGCTAAGCCGGCTGTTATTGCGCTACTCATATTGATCCTCGGGATGTCTAGTAGCGTCATCTCTGCCATCGTTGCGTCGGCGGTGCTGGCCGAGCTACTGGGCTTCGCCAACGCTCCGCATGCATACAAGGCCAGGGCGGCTGTCTACGGCGCCTTCGCAATCGGCGCGGGGGCCGCGTTGTTGCCGCTAGGCGAGCCGCTGTCCACCATCGCCGTGGCTAAGCTGAGGCAGGGCTTCTTCTACCTAGTGGAGGTCCTCCTAGACGTAGTGGCTGTGGTGGTGGCGTTTTTCGCGCTGTACGCATATCTAACCCTCAAGAGGGTGGGGGCGGGCGGGATCGAGATTAAGCCCTACGAGCCTGAGCTGAGAGAGGTGCTCCTCAGAGCCGCGAGGGTTTTCATCTTCATATTCGCCCTCACCCTACTGGGGGAGTTCTTTAAGCCAATGGCCGAGGCCGTGGCGGGGCTCGGCAGAGAGGTGCTGTACGTATTCGGCACTCTGTCCGCCGTGGCGGACAACGCCACGCTGGTGGCCGCGCTGGTCAGCCCCGACATGGCTGTGGAGACGCTCCGCAGCTTCCTGATTTCGCTCGTGTTGGCGGGGGGCTTCACCGTGCCGGGAAACGTGCCCAACATAGTTCTGGCAAGCGTGTTGAAGATAGGCTTCAAGGAGTGGATAAAGCTGGCCCTCCCAATAGGCCTCGCCGTCTTCACCGCCGTTGGCATGTACGTCTTGTTTCTCGCGCCGCACCCACCATTTATACAACAGCCGCAACAGCCCGCTTAAGTTATTAAAATAGTGAGATATGTCAAGTTGTGGAGATTCCGCTTTTTCTTCTGGAAAAAGCGAGGAGACAAGGCCTTGATTTAGTAGACCTTATCTCAAAAGCGCTGTCTCTTGACCCAAATAGCCGCGCGGCGGCACATCTAGAGCTAGCAGAGAGGTTCCTTAACGAGGGGAGAGAGCTCGTTGAAAAAGATCCTGTGCAGGCAAGCGAAAAGCTGTACAAGGCGGCTGAGGAGGCTGTAAAGGCGCTGGCTACTGCGCTGGGGCTCGGGGAGGCAGAGAGAGCGGGTGAGTACGGCCGCTGGACCGCCCAGTTGCTTTTCCAAGCAGTCGACTCGGCGTCTAGGGTGGTGGGCGAAGAGGTGAGGCTTTGGTGGAGAGTTGCGTGGTTTCTACATGTGGAGGGGTTTCACGATGCGAGGCTTAGTAGCCAGCAGGTTAGCCGCGATCTGCCATACATAGAGAAACTTGTTAATCTAGCTAAGCAGGTGAAGAAGTAGAGCCTCAAGTTTTATATGGAGGCCTCTTCTTGCCGCTGAGGGAGGCCTCCTATACGCCTCTCTTAAGCTGAACTTAACAATATGTTACTTACTTCTATATATGGCAATACTTTAATTTTGTATACATCTGGTTCCTATGTCTCTAAGATTTGTAGTCACAGCCTCTACAATCGGCACGTTGATTGAATGGTATGATTTTTTTGCCTACGCCTCTATTTCCCCCTACATCGCGGCTAAATTTTTCCCGAAGGAGGACCCAGCCGCCGCCGTTATCCTCACCTGGCTGGTGTTCGCAACTGGGTTCGTCGTGAGGCCCCTCGGCGCCGCTGTTTTTGGACATCTCGGCGACCGCGTGGGGAGGAAAACCACGTTTCTCGCCACCCTCCTACTCATGGGCACCTCAACTTTCCTCATAGGCCTCCTCCCGACGTACGACCAGGTAGGGATAATGGCCCCCATCCTCCTGGCGGCTCTACGTATATTGCAGGGCGTTGCGCTTGGAGGCGAGTTCGGAGGCGCCGTGACCTACGTGCTGGAACACGCGCCGCAGGACAAGCGGGCTTTCTACGCCGGCTTCCTCTCGGCGACGCCGCCGCTCGGCCTCGGCCTCTCCTCCCTCACCCTCGTGGCCACAGCCTTTACTCTGCCCAAGGCCGACTTCGAGGCGTGGGGCTGGAGGGTGCCGTTCCTAGTCTCCATCGTGCTCACCCTCTTCGGCTTCTGGCTTAGGTTGAGGCTCGCCGAGACCCCCCTATTCGAGAAGATCAAGGCAGAGGGCAACATCTCCAGGATACCCATCGTGGAGGCGTTTGCCAAGCACCCGCTGTACATGTTGGTGGGCATAGCCGTGGCGGCTGGCCACGCGGTCATGGCCTACACCGCCACTGGCTACATATTCCCCTACTTAACCAACGCCCTTAAGTGGAACCCCGTGGATGCAAACATGGCAGTGGGCGCCGCCTCTATTGCCCAACTGCCTTTCTACATACTAAATGCCTACATGGCGGATAGGGTGGGGAGGAGGCGGATATACATGGCGGGGCTCGTCATGGGGCTCGCCGTGTTCTACCCAATCTACTACGCCCTGGCGGGTGTCAGAAGCGTGGCGCTGGCCTCCCTCTTGATATTTGTCCTTATCCTCACCACCGCCTTCACCTTCAGCGTACTGGGGACCGCCCTGGCTGAGCTCTTCCCGACGAGGGTGCGCTACACCGGCATGTCGCTGGCGTTTAACATCGGGATTGGCCTATTCGGCGGCTTCACCCCCTCCATCGTCCAGACCCTCGGCGTCGTGTTTAACAACCCGCTGGCCGGGGTCTTGCTGTATACCTACGCCGTAGTGGCGGTGGCGTTGGTAGTGGCGCTTAAGTGGCTACCTGAAACCGCCCAGCGCCAGCTCGCCTAGCGAAACCCGGGCAATAACTAAGAACAACTGTTTCATCTCTTCATCACGATTCAAGTAATATGATTATAAGTAAGCTGGTCGCCTTTTAATGATCGCAACGTCCTTATTCACGCTGATACAGACCTCTCAACAAGGGCCCGCGGCCAGCACCGCCACCTGGCACCTTAATAGAGATGTTCATCACGGAGAAGGCGATGGGCAGAGTGGGGCGCTCTTAATGCCGCCGCTTTGCTACGGCTCTTAATGTTTTTAACTGGTGGCACCACCAGTAACTGGTGGTTGTACCAGCTCTCTTCAAGCTAGAGCCAAAGGAGTCTCTTGACGAGCTTTACAATTTTGAAGAAGAGATTAAAATGCTGAGACTCGTATACGAGACGGGCCGCGTAGCCGCCGTGCTGGGGCTTAGGAGGACAGGTAAATCAAGCCTGGTGAAGAGCTTTCTCAACAGCTTCAACGTGCCGCATATCTATATAGACGTTAGAAGGGCGGCGGTTGCCGCCGGCCGCGTTACGGCCCGTGGCTTCGCCGCCGAGCTGGGCAGAGCCCTTACAGACCTCCTAAGACGCGAAGATTCGCTGAAAGGAAAATTAATCCGCGCCTTGGGCTCGATAAGTGGAGTCTCTGTCTCGCTACCAACTCTTTCTGTAAGTCTAAGCTGGGGGAGGGGGAGGGCAGACCTAGCCGCGTTGCTCGAAGCGGTGAACCGCGCCGCCGAGGAGGCCGGACGGCGCGTAGCTCTCGCAATAGACGAGGTGCAGGAGCTCAGGTGGCTGGGGGTAGGCGTGGCGAAGTTGCTTGCGTATATATACGACAACCTGCCCAACATTGTGGTAATCGTCACAGGTTCAGAGGTGGGCCTAGTCCACGACGTTCTGAGGCTCGGGGATCCCGAGTCCCCGCTGTATGGAAGAGCCGTGGTTGAGATTAAAATGAAGAGGCTCACCAGAGAACAGGCGCTGGATTTCCTCAGGAGGGGGTTCTCCGAGGCCGGGATGCGCCCGCCAGAACGGGAGTTGGAGGAGGCTGTGGATCTCCTCGATGGAATTATTGGCTGGCTTACCTACTACGGATGGGCGAGGTCATCGGGCATAGGCAGTCTAGAAGAGATTGCAGACACAGCCGCGCGGCAGGAGGCGGCCGAGCTGGAGAAACTCCTCGTAAAGTCTAGAGCAGAGGCCCGATACCGCGCCATACTAAAGGCCGCGGCTCTAAGGCCGATGAGGTGGGCGGAAATCAAGAGGGCGGTGGAGGCCCAGGAGGGGGCCGAGATCGACGACAAGAACTTCACAGAGCTAATCCGCCACCTCGTCAAAATGGGAATCCTCGAAAAGACGGGGGAGCACTACGCCATCGCAGACCCAATAGTACGGAGGGCCGTGGAGAAGTACCTTAGATAAAGCGTCTACGCCCTCCTAAGCCGCAGGGCGTTTAGCGTGACGGATATGCTACTAAGCGCCATGGCCAGCCCCGCCAGCTCCGGGCGGAGGTAGAGAGCGGGGTAGAAGACGCCGGCCGCCACTGGTATAAGCGCGGCGTTGTATACAAAAGCCCAGAAGAGGTTAAACCGGGCGTTCCTCACAATCTTGCGGGACAGCTCTAGAAACTCCACCACCTTGGCCAAGTCCCCCTTCCTCACCACCACGTCGCCAGCCTCCTTAGCCACCTCGGTGCCTGCCGCCACCGCGATACCCACATCAGCCGTGGCCAGTGCCGGCGCATCGT
>NZ_JBMFKV010000055.1:0-11560 GCF_049971835.1 Pyrobaculum sp. | reverse complement strand
CGCCTAGCCGCCGTGCGTGAATCGAAGCTGGCTGAGCCCATGACTGTAGTAGCACGCTTCCTATTTATAAATTAACAGCAACCGGGCGCCCAGCCGCCGCGCCTCCCCGCGCCCGCGTACGCCACACGCCCGCGACGGCGAGGTAGACGTAGTGGACAGCCATATATACACCAGGGCTTAAAGCCAGCTACAGCATTCACCTATCCCATCTATATTCTTCCTGACTTGCAATCGGACAATCTTCCTGATTCAGGGAGTATGTACGGCATTGAGTCAGGTGGATTATAGATGGGGTAGTTGAATGCCGCGTTGTTAACACATGGCGCTGTAGCTATCTATTGACGCCGCTCCGCCAGCCGCGGCGCCTCTCCTCGGCCGTGCCTCGGCCGCTCCACTTCCTCACCTTAACCGTCTTTGTTGCTCTCCCAGCCAGACGCGCGCCTCCTCCGCCGCTTTCTTTTCTGTGCTGGGGGAAGCGCGGACATGCGTGTGGTGTGCGTAAGGCTTGATTCCGAAACAGCGGAGAGGCTTAGGGAGCTCGCCGACAACTACTTCGGGGGGAATGTATCCGATGCGCTTAGACACGCGGCGGAGCTGTTACTCCCAGCCGCCAGAGCCGCCCAGACTACAGCCCAGCGCCGCCGTGGACGAGGAGACAGGCATGGAGATGCTCCCAGGCAGAGCGTAAAGCGCCCCCACGCAGACGGCGCAAACCCACCTCTACACTCTTCCTGACTCGACGTCGTATGTTTTTCCTGATTCAGGAAGTGTGTACGATTTTAACTCAGGAAATACGTCAGACGGAGCTGGACCCCGCATGGCCTCCGAGACGCCCAGCGTCTATACACGCCGTTGAGTATGTCAACTCCGCCGGAGTCGAGGGATAAGCGGCGGCTACCCGGAGCCGACGCGGACTCCACACGGCGCCCGCCCGAGCGTCTCTCCCCCCGGCTTCCCAGGGAACGCGCCGGCTGCGGGTTAGGCGTGCTCCCTCCCGGACCTCCGCCGTTTCCCCGCATGCCCAGGTCCCCCCGGCCCTACGGCCGGAGTAGCCCGGGGACCGGCGCCCCCCTGGACCGGGGCTCATCGGTAAGCCCAGACGGCACGTCGCTGGAGGCCGCGCCCGGCCCCGGTTTCGGGCCCCCTAGCCTGGGTCCGCCTGTCGGCGGAGCACGGCAGGCACGCCGTGCAACCCCCCGCCGGTTTAGCACAGAGTGCTAGTTTAAAAAGTTGTGGGTTGCCTATCGGGCGGGCCCCAGCCCCCGCCGCCCGGCGTCTCGATTACAACCTCGTCACCTGGATCTAGATCCACCACAGTCTTGCTCTGGAGCTCCAGCACCTCGCCGCTTGCCTTCTTTATGTAGACGCGGCCCGGTCTGCCGGGCTCTCCCCCGTGTAGGCCCCAGGGGCCTGTTTTGAACCTATCTGCAAGTACCGCTAGACGTGTGGGCGCCGCCACTTTAAAGGCTCTTATAATGCCGTCGCCTCCTCTCCACCTCCCCCGGCCGCCGCTACCCTCCCTTATTCTGTACGCCGTGAATAACAGTGGGTATACCCTCTCCGCGATTTCTATGGGGGTGTTTAGCGTATTTGTCATATTTACATGGACCCCCGAGACGCCGTGCTTACCCGGCCTTCCGCCGGTCCCTCCTCCAATGGTTTCGTAATAGCTCCAGTACCTGCCTTGGTAGACGCCGCCAATCATCACGTTCATCATCGTCCCAGACCCCGCCGCGGGCACCCTGTCCGGCAGGGCCTGCGACAGCGTCTTAAAGACGGCGTCGGCCACCCTCTGGCTAGTTTCGAGATTGCCCCCGGCCACAGGCGCCGGCTTTCTGGGGTTGAGCAAACTCCCCTCGGGGGCCCTCACGGAGATGCATGAGTAGAACCCCTCGTTGGTGGGTACCTCGCCCCGCATGAGGCTTCTAATGGGGAAGGAAGTCGCGGCGTAGGTTACCCCCAGAACCGCGTTGAGGGGGGCCTCCACCTGCGGGCTTGTGCCGGTGTAATCCGCCTCGACGCACCTATCCACCGCGAGCCTCACAGAGATCTTTACAAACCCATCGCCGAGTTCTAGATAGTCCTCGGCGGCGTAGACCCCCCTGGGCCACTTGGCTATCTCCTCCTCCGCCACGCGGCGCCCGTAGTCGATGGCCGCCCTCCAGGCCTCCGCGACGCGTTCGCCGTATTTCTCAAAGAGGTCGACGACGCGGCGGCTACCAACCACGTTAGCCGCTATCTGGGCATTTAAATCGCCTAGAGTAGCCTCAGGTGTCTTGACGTTAGACAGCCAGACGGAGAGGACCTCTCTATTGAGCTCCCCCCTCCTCATAATCTTCACCGGCGGCAGTACGAAGCCCTCTTCGTATATAGTCTTGGCATTTGGGTTTATACTCCCCGGCACGGGCCCCCCTACGTCTACGTGGTGGGCCTTATTCACCAAATACGCCACAAGGCGGCCGCGCCAGAAAACCGGCGTGACGACCATGACGTCGTTTAGATGGGTGCCCGATATGTACGGGTCGTTTAAAACCACCACATCGCCCTCCTCAAGCTCAACCCCAGCCCCGCGCAGAGCTTCGAACATGTTCTTCACGCCGATGTAGAACGAGCCCAGGTGTACGGGGATGTGCTCAGCCTGCGCCACAATCTCACCATCGGCGTTTAGCACAGCAACGCTGTGATCCATACGTTCCCTAATGTTTGGAGAAAACGCAGAGTTCCTAAGCGCAATCCCCGCCTCCTCGGCTATATACACCGTGGCCCTGTAGATAAGCTCCCAGCTCATTGCCTCAGCACAAGTGATCCGAGCGGGCCCACCTCCACTCTCCACCTTGGCGGCACCACCGTCGCCGAGTGCCTCTCCTCTATAACAGCCGGCCCCTCCGCCTTAAATCCGCGCGGTAGCTCCTCCCTCTTGTATACGGGAGTCTCTACCCACTCCCCGAAGTATACCCTGCGGTATGTAGGCCTGGGCTCGCCTGTTGCCTCCGGCTCGCGCAGTCTCGGCCTCTTCCGCGCCACCACCGCGAATACCCTCACAGTGACCACCTCTATCGGCCTGTCTAGCTTGAAGCCGTAGGTGGCGAGGTGCTTCTCTTCAAACGCCCTCCTCACCTCCTCCAGAGAGGCGGGTCTACCTACCGGCACCACTAGCTCCCAGCCCTGGCCCTGGTACCTCACGTCCGCCAGCCTGACGTAGTAAGTGGGGCCGACGGGCGAGAGAGACTCCTCAAGTCTTCTGTAGGCCTCCTCTAGGTCTTTCGGGTAGGAGGCCCTGGCCTCGAATTTGCTGTCTGCAAACAACATGCCGAGTGCCGTGAAGACGCCGGGCTCTGGGGGGATCACCACCGTCTTGACGCCCAGCTCCTCGGCCAGCTCCGCGGCGTGCTGAGGGCCGGCGCCGCCGAAGGCAAACAGGGCGAATTCAGAAGGGTCGAGGCCCCTCTCCACGGTTACCAGCCTGACCGCCCTGGCCATCTCGAGATTGGCGAGCTGGACGGCGCTCCAGGCAACCTCCACGGGGTCGCCCAGCCGCCTGAAGGATTTATAGGCGGCGTCCGCGTCTAGCTTCATCTCTCCCCCCAGCAACTGCGCCACGCGCCCCAGGACGACGTTAGCATCTGTGATGGTGGGCTCCGCGCCGCCCCGTCCGTAGCACACCGGGCCTGGCTCCGCCCCCGCGCTGACGGGTCCCACCCTGAGCGCCCCGCCCTCGTCTCTCCATATGATGGTGCCGCCCCCGGCTGACACCTCCGCCAGGTCGATAAACGGAAACCTCACCGGGTACCCCGAGCCCTTTACCAACCTGCCGTGGTGCGCCTCGCCGCCCACCTCGTACTCCGTGGTGATGCTGGGCTCCGAGTTGACCACCGTCCCGGCCTTGGCCGTGGTGCCCCCCATGTCGAAGCTTATCACACGGGGCAGTCCGAGAATCTTCGCGAACTCCGCCGCGGCCACGACGCCGCCGGCTGGGCCGGACTCTATTAAATGCACCGGCTTCCTGGCGGCCTCCCCCGCGGTCACCAGCCCGCCGGAGCTGGACATGACGTAGAGCCTGCCGCCCCGCGACTCTGCGTATCTCCCCAGCTCCTCCAGGTAGCGGCCCACCAGCGGCATCAAGGCGGCGTTGACCACCGCCGTCGAGGTCCTCTCGTACTCCCTAGGCTCCGGCGCCACCTCGCTGGATAGGGACACGTAGCGGAAAAACCTCCTCAGAACCTCGCCGGCCCTCGCCTCGTTTGAGGGGTTTATATACGAGTGGAGGAAAGACACGGCTACGGAAACCACGCCCGACTCCACGGCCTTCTTTGCGTACTGCTCAACCTCGCCGGGGTCCACCTCCTTCAACACGGTCCCGTCGGCGAGCGTCCTCTCGTCAACTTCAAACCTCAGCTCTCTGGGCACTATGGGCCTGGGCTTGTCGAAATAGAGATCGTACAGCCTCGGCCGGTTCTGCCTCCCAATTTCAATCACGTCCCTAAACCCCCTCGTGGTGAAGAGAGCCACCTTCGGCAACTCCAGCCCCATCTGCCCCAGCAAGGCGTTAGTCCCTATTGTGGAGGCGTGGAGGACCTCCTCCACCTTCGGCAACCGGGAGAGGCCATCGACGACGGCTTGTTCCGGCTTTCTAGGCGTCGAGAGGATTTTATACGCCAAGAGGCGCCCCTCCTCATCCACCGCCACAAAGTCGGTGAAGGTGCCGCCTACGTCCACCGCCACTATCATGTCCTCTCCCTAAAAATCCCAATTATAACGGCTGTCGGTAGGCATAGAACGACTATATAAATAGATGCGTTGAGAAGCCCAGCCCCGGGTTTACCACCCGCCTGTTGTGGAATCCATGTCATGATGAGGAAGGCGGCCGCCGCGAAAATGGCGTTGTCAAATTGATAAGAGAGAGTCCGGCGGTGCGGGCATGTGTGGGATACATCTCAGCGATGAACGCCGTCTCGGTCGTGTGTATAAGCCCGCGTGCCAAGCCAGCGATTAGTGCTATTGTTAGCAACCCGCCAGAGCCGCCCAGCATCGACCGTATCATAAGCGAAGACATATACTGGCAATTGCTATAGTAGTTTTAGTAGTTTTATTAATCAGCCATACATGCTAAATAACAAAAATTTAACCGTAATGATATGACGCGTATGATACTACGCCGCTGTCAGTACCACATGTACACAGCTAAGTCATCAAGTGTGACATAGGTGAACGGCGTCGAGGCGGGCCCGGTGGGATTTGAACCCACGACCTACGGCTCCGAAGGCCGCCGCTCCAACCTGACTGAGCTACGGGCCGTTTTACTAATGTATTGGGTGTTTTTATGTTTTTTGGTATATGCCCAGGGCGGCGCATACGGGCTCTAGCCTCATTAGCGCGTCTAGGGCGCCGCCAGTGAGGCGTACTTCTCTTTCTTTTCTGCTCCAGCTCTCTACGCCTAGTGCTTTCAGCACAGCCGCCGTTCTCAGGTAGTCCGCTTCGCGCTCCTTCTCGGCGTCGCCGCGTATAGAGACGTAGCCGTGGACCGCGCCGCCGCTTTTGTAGAACCTGGCCTCCTTCTCTACCGCCGCTTCGCTGTTTCCCTCAACCACCTTTGCCCTCACCTTGACGACTAGGTGTTCCTTTATCTTGCTTTGCTTTACGCCGGCTTCCACCTCTTCTATACGCACCTTCACCCTCCTGCCCTCCACCTCGACCTCCTTCTCTATCGGCGGCCTCACGGAGCCCCACTGCTCTCCTTCGCGGAAGTACTGCTCCAGCCGCCTACGCACCTCCTCTCCCCTCGCCTCGGCTTCTCTTAGGAGCATTTCTTTCAGCCGCTGGGCCTTCTCGTCGCCGTGTAGGGCGAGCCAGCCGATGTATCTAAGGCCGTCGGCTGTGATGTAGACGTAGCCCTCCTCGCCCTCTCTCGGCTCCCTTGCGGTGAAGTGCACTAAACACCACTCCCCTTCGCATGTGTCCCTTAGCCCCAGCCCCCGCAGAAGCTCTACCGCTTTCATAAAAGACTGGGGGTCTCTGGGTTTGTATACCACCTCTACAACTTTGCCTTTTCTCAGCTTTACGGAGAACCTAACCTCACCCCACTCCGGCACGCCCCTCTCGAACTTCGCGGCGAGGCGTCTGTATGTCTGCGCTTCGATGGCGCCGGCCTCTTTGCACTGTGAGAGGAACTCTGCTACCGCCTTTCTAACAGCCTCATGCACCGCCTCGGCGGCTAGTGCATTGGTGGTGGCTTGTATGCGCCACAAGTCGCGGCCGCGGGATTTGTCGTGGATCTTCTTCACCTCCGTTCTCACGCCCACTGCCCTCAGCAACGCCGCCTTCCTTTCGGCCTCTTCGCGGCTGGTTGTGTTGAAGCGAATCTCCACGGCGTTGCCTTTATCAAGGCGTATCGAGTACTCAGCCTCTTCCTCTCCCAGCCTCACCACCAGCCTGGCCCTTGGCCTCTTGCCCTCGGCGGTGAAGCCCTCTATCCTCGCCTCCACGCCCACAATCTCCAGCGCCTTGGAGTACTTAACCCTTATCTCGTCTGCGCCGCCAGCCAGCTCCGGCGCGTACAGCCAGAGAGACGCGCTGGACAGAAAGTCCCGAGCCTTCTCGACGCTCCACGCCAGTTCAAACCACCTGCTTTTTTCATCAACTTTGGCGTATACCCTCTCCGGCGCATAGCCCGCCTTCGCCAAGACGCCTAGGGCGAGCGCCGCCTTGTGGATGTGGGTTGTGGCCCCGGCCCTCTTCTCATCCGCGGAGAATCTGCCTATGATCAGCGTCACTTCTTCACTCTGTATACTCCCGTCTCCCATCACCGCGGCGGTGAGGAACTCCGCCACGGCCTTCCCGTCGCCCTCCGCCGCCCATAGGTACATAGACAGCCAGGAGAGGAAGTACCGCGTCAGAGAGGCGTTTTCGAAGGCCATATTCTCTGCCACCTTGGCCCAGTGGGGCTTGCCGGAGAGCGGCTCCGCGGCTGGGACCGGCCGCATTGGCGCCTCCACCATCTTCTCACACTCGGGGGTGTCTAGACGTTCTAAACCGGCGCCTCAGCGCCGAATTTCAAAACCCCCATAAGGATATGTAGCGCCGAGAAGCGGCTGGGAGATGCCGGGCGGAGGCGGCGCGCAGAAGTCTACGACACGTGCTGGGAGCCCGCCGGGTGAGGAAAAGCGCCGGGCGCGGCGGGGGTCGAAGCAATCAAGCTCCTACGCCGGGGGTAGACGCACATGTGAAAACTACGCAATGCCAAGCGGCGAAGCCGCAGAGACAACCCACACCACACCCCCACAAACCCCAGAACAGAGCCACGCGGCGGCGCCACACGGCTAGGGCCGATACCCTCCGTAGTGTTAAAAACACCACAGCCACCACACAGCAACCCCAAAACGGACAGACCCCCCACCCCGAGACACCAAAACTAAGTAGTGGGGCCGCCGGGATTTGAACCCGGGGTCACGCGGACCCGAACCGCGCATCCTACCAGGCTAGACTACGGCCCTTTACGAATTTTGTGTGTGTTTTTAAGTTTTTCCTCGGTATCTGGGCGTGTGATGGTGTCTAGGGTGCCGCTGGCGAGATTTATCTGCTTAGGTTTCTCTCTCTTTGTTCGCCGTCTGCCTCTCTATGCCTTGTCCTAATCACCTACGTAAGACACGTGGACAGGCTTGTATCCACGGCCGTCGTAATATGCGAGAGGCGGTATCTCAAAACCCCCTCTACCAGCACCACAGCACCTCCCCCAATAGCTAACACAAGGGCTGTAACTAACAACACTATTTGGTATTGTCTTTGTCAACAGAATTGACTCAAAAAGATAGCTTTTAAGTACCACGCTGGGCATCAAGTGTAATAGAATGTAGTTTTGTCGTGGATTATCAAAACTCTGATTTATTGTGTTAAATGTTATAGATTTGAAACTACTTGTTTTATTGCTGTTTTTAGGTATTGGAGGAATGCCCCCTGATCTCCGAGGGGTGGCAGGAGTTTTGCGTTGCATCTGGCGTATTTCTGGGCTATTTTCTTGTATATGTATCCCCGGGTGAGGACGACGGGGGCGGCGGTCTCTACGCACGGCGCCTCGTCTAGGCTGGGTTCGCCTTCTAGAAACGCGACTGGTAGCCCCAGGTTTGACTCTCCTCTGTCTGGTCCGTGGAATATGTACAGCCCCGCCCCCAGCGACTTGAGGTAGTCGACGAAGCCCGGCCACTTTATCAGGGGGGGTGTTTTTATCGAGGAGAGCTCCAGGGCCTTTCTGTAGTCGTCGCCGTCCGAGATAAACATGGGTATGCCCGGCCCGCCTGTGAAGCGGGGCTCGACGTATAGAAACGCGTATTCCAAGCCGATGGCCCGCGCTATCTCTGCCGCATGTTCGTTGCGGTCAGCGTCGCGGGACCCGTGGAAGATGAGTATCACGGAGAGGAGTCGTGTGGCATTTTTAATATATAGCGGCGCGGGTCTAAGTTGCTGGCTTGTATATACAGGCGGGGTCCTCTGCGAGGGGGTCTTTGTAGTAGGCGTAGGCCCTGGCTCTGGAGCCGCCGCATATGTCTCTGTATTCGCAGACGCCGCACCGCCCTCCGAATTCCCCCCTCCGCATCTTTAGGAGGAGGGGGTGCTCTCTGTAGATCTTGGCGAGGCTCTGCCTCCTCACGTTGCCCAGGGGAAGTGGGAGAAAGCCGCTTGGATGCACAGTGCCGTCGTAGGCGATGAATATTATGCCGAAGCCGTCGCGGGTTGGCACCACGGTGGGGTCCACGCCGCGGGTGGGGGGCCCCAGGAGGCTCCTCAGCCTCTCCACCAGCTTCTGGTAGAGGGGGTCTTCGTACCTCGCCCCCTTGAGCCTCTGTATCTTCGCTCTGCGGTAGAAGGGGGCCTCGACGGTCCTCACCTGGAATCCGTACGTCGACACGTCTACGAGGAACTGCACCGCGGCTTCGTACTGCTCTGGGGTTATGTCCAGCTCCTCCCTGGCGCGCCCCGTCACAATTAGGAAGAAGACCTCCCAGACCCTAACCCCCAGTTGCCTGAGGAGGTGGGCCACGTCCGGCAACTCATGGAGCGACTTCCTCCACACCACGGTGTTTACCTGGACTGGGAGGCCTATCTCCACGGCGGTCTTGATGGCGTTTATAGTCTCTCTGTAGCTCCCAGGTACGCCTCTGAGCTCGTCGTGTGTCTCCGGCGCGGCGCCGTCGAGGCTGATGGATATGGACTTGACGCCGCTGTCTCTCACCTCCTTCATGACATCGGCGTTTAGGTTGGGGGACACGGCCGGGGCCAGCGACACGGGGACGGCGAGTGAGTTGGCGTAGTCCACCAGCTCGAAGAGGTCGGCCCTCATCAGGGGATCGCCCCCGGTTATTATCAAGAGCGGCTTGGGGTCTCCGAACTCCGCCACCTGCTCAATCAGCCGCTTCCCCTCCTGCGTCGTCAACTCGCCCGGGAGGGGTTTTAAAATGGCGTCTGCCCTGCAGTGTTTACAAGCGAGGGGACACGCCTTCGTCGACTCCCAGAAAACTAGGAGGGGGGCCTGGTGGAAGCGTTTTATGAGCTCCTCTACAGACCGCACGTCTACTACCCGATTTGGCTTTTTAATTCTGTAAAGGCCTTCTCAAGGGCGGCTATGGTCTCCTCCACCACCTCCCCGGTGTGGGCCGCGGAGGTGAAGTTCACCTCGTACTGGGATGGGGTTAGGTAGACGCCGTGTTTAATCGCTAGTTCGTGGAGCTTGAGGTAGAGCTTTTCGTTGCTTTCTCTCACGTCTTGTGGCGTTTTTACATCTCCTTTTTTGAAATAGAGCTGGAACATGGAGGCGATCTGCTTCACCACGACGTCGAAGCCAGCGCGCCCGGCTACGTCCTCCACGGCCTTGGCTATCTTCTCCGCCGCCTCGTTCGCAGTCTTGTAGGGCTGGCCGGTCTCAAGCTCCCTCAGCGTCGCCAGGCCCGCGGCGACCGAGACCGGGTGGGCGTTGAAGGTCCCGGCGTTGTACACCGGGCCACTGGGGGCCACCAGATCCATCACGTCCCCCCTCCCGCCGAAGACGCCGATGGGGAAGCCCCCGCCTATCACCTTCCCCAGGGTGGTCAGATCAGGCCTGACGCCGAAGTGCCCCTGGGCGCCGCCGAGCCCCACTCTAAAGCCTGTGATTATCTCGTCAAATATTAAGAGGGCCCCCACGCGCTCCGTCTCCTCCCTCAGCGCTTTTATGAAGTCGCGGTCGGGTATGATTAAGCCGTAGTTGCCTGCTATGGGCTCCACGATAACTGCGGCGAGCCTCTCCCCCACCTCCTTCACGGCCTTGTAGAAGGCCTCTGTGTCGTTGTAGGGAGTCACAACTGTAAGCTTCACCACGTCCTGCGGTATGCCGGCGCTTGTGGGCACCCCCCAGGTGGCGGCTCCCGACCCGGCCTTGACCAAGACGTAGTCGTGGGAGCCGTGGAAGTTCCCGTCGAACTTTATGATGACGTCTCTCTTGGTGTAGCCCCTGGCCAGCCTCACGGCGTTCATAGTGGCCTCCGTGCCGGTGCTTACAATCCTCAATTTCTCTACAGAGGGGACGTGGCGCGTTATAACCTCGGCGAATTCCACCTCCTGCTCCGTGAGGAGTGCGTATATCCAGCCCCGCCTCAGCTGGGCCTCGACGGCCTCCCTCACCCGTGGGTTGCCGTGGCCGAGGATCACCGCGCCGAACGCCAGGCAGTAGTCCACGAGCCTCCCCCTGTCTGTGTAGAGGTAGGGCCCCTCGGCGCCTTGGGCCACCAGAGGCGCGGGCAGGTGCTTCAGAGCCCGCGCCGGGGAGTTGACGCCGCCTGGAAACACTCTCCTAGCTCTGTCAAACACCATGACCTAGTAATTAGTCTAGTTTTTAGGTTTCAAGGCGCTGTCTTTGACGGGGGCATGTAGCGGC
This sequence comes from Pyrobaculum sp., assembly GCF_049971835.1. Classification (NCBI taxonomy): domain Archaea; kingdom Thermoproteati; phylum Thermoproteota; class Thermoprotei; order Thermoproteales; family Thermoproteaceae; genus Pyrobaculum; species Pyrobaculum sp. Next base: position 660 of record NZ_JBMFKV010000055.1, on the reverse strand, counting down.
CAAGTTGATATATACACCTGTTTGACTTGGAGTGGGTCGTGTGTATATCGTCGGCGCAGGTCCGGGGGACCCCGAGCTTATTACTGTAAGAGGACTCCGCCTGATCGAAACCGCCGATGTCGTACTTCACGACAGGCTTGTCCCTAGGGAGTTGCTCGCCAGAGTTAAGCCCGGGGCGCTGGTGGTGGACGTGGGGAAGAGCCCCGGAGGCGTGGGCCCCTCGCAGGAAGAGATAAACGAGCTGTTGTATAAATACGCGCAGCTGTACGACGTAGTGGTGAGGCTCCACGGCGGGGATCCCCTGGTATTCGGGAGGGGGTTTGAGGAATGTGAATACCTGGTGGCTAGGGGGGTGCGGTGCGAGTTCGTGCCGGGGGTGACCAGCGGGCTGGCGGCGCCGGCTAAGTACTACATACCCCCCGTGGTTAGGGGGACCGCCAGCTCGGTGGCGCTGGTCACTGGGAGGGAGGACCCCTCAAAGGGGAGGCGCCAGGTGGACTTCAGAAAACTGGCGGGGGCGGTGGACACGATTATCGTCTACATGGGCGCCTCCGCCGCCGGGGAGATCGCGGGGGAGTTGCTAGCCGGAGGTCTGCCGCCGGATACGCCGGTGGCTGTTATAAAATCGGCGTACCGCCCCGACGAGGAGTGTCTAAAAAC